>CBRGMJ010000111.1:0-5786 GCA_967797525.1 uncultured bacterium
TTCGGTGAGGTCGGGCATCTGAGGGTATTCTGGGTGCCGTTTGTGTCGCGAATCGTGGTGACCGTGACCGTGAGCAGCGCGCTGTGGCTGCTCGCGTACGTCAACCTGCGCTCCGCGCTTCGTGGTGCCCGACCCGACGTCATCGAGATGGCCGGCCGCGGCGGCACCTACCGCCCGACCCGGCCACCCGCGGCCGGGCTGGTCGAGTGGTGGGGGTGGCTGCTGGCAGGCGTCGCGTTCATCCTGGGACTCTCCGCGTCCAGTGAATGGGTCATGTTCCAGCAGTTTCTCCACGCGACGCAGTTTGGCGCGGTTGATCCGCTCTTCGGCCGTGATGTCGGGTTCTACGTGTTCAGGCTGCCGGTCTACCGGTTCGTGGCCGACTGGCTGTTTGTGTGGCTCGGGCTCGTCACCGCCGCAGTGGCACTGGGCTATGCCGCGACGTACGGGCGGCTCATGTTGCGTGGGCTGTGGCTGGCGCCGTCGCGTGTGCGCGCCCATCTCTCGGTGCTGGTGGGCGCCATTGTGATCGTCCGCGGCCTCGGCTTTTGGCTTGATGGCTTCGATCTCCTGTACTCGAGCCGCGGGCCGGCGTTCGGCGCGTCGTACACCGATGTGCACGCCGTGCTGCCGGCGCTACGCGTCCTGACGGTCTTGTTCCTCGTCTGTGGCGGGCTGCTCGTGGCCAACGTTTGGCTCCGCACCGTCCGGCTGGCCATCGGGACGTTGGTGCTGATCGTCGCCGCCTGGGCCGGCGGGTTGCTGTTCTACCCGGGGACGGTGCAGTCGTTCCGTGTGCGTCCGAACGAGCTGACGGTCGAGGCGCCGTACATCAAGCATGCGATCAACAGTACGCTCAGGGGATTCGGGTTGGACAAAGTACGCGAGCGGGACTTCCCTACGGTGCCGTTGGATGCGGCCGCGATAGCGCGCAACCGGGCCACGATCGACAACATTCGTCTGTGGGACTACCGGCCGTTGCTTCAGGCCTACCGGCAGCTGCAGTCGCTGCGCCCGTATTACACGTTCTCAGACGTCGACATCGACCGGTACCTGCTCAACGGCACCCAACGGCAGGTGATGCTGGCCGCGCGCGAGCTGACGACCACGCGGTTGGAGCCGCAGGCCCGGTCGTGGGTGAACGAGCATCTTGTCTACACGCACGGGCACGGTTTGGTGATGACACCAGTCAACCGCGTGACGGATGAGGGAATGCCCGAGTTTTTCATCAAGGATATCCCGGCGGAGGCGGTCCCCGGCCTGAAGATCACGCGGCCCGAGATCTACTTCGGCGAGTTGATGGCCAACTATGCGGTCGTCAACACGAACCAGCGCGAGCTCGACTATCCGCGCGGGGACGATAACGTCTACACACGCTACCAGGGCACCGGCGGCATCCGCCTCGGGTTCCTGCCCCGTCTGGCGCTCGCGTACCGGTTCGGCGATACGAAGCTCATGCTCTCGACGGATATCGGATCCAACAGCCGCCTGCTCTTTCGGCGCCAGATCACGCAGCGCGTGACGCGGATCGCGCCATTTCTGCGCTACGACCGGGACCCGTATCTCGTGCTGGCGGACGGGGCGTTGTACTGGATCCTCGACGCCTTCACGGCGACCAATCGCTACCCGTACGCGGCTCGCTATGGCGACATCAACTACATGCGCAACAGCGTGAAGGTGGTCGTCAACGCCTACGATGGGCGGGTCGCCTTCTATCTGATCACCCCCGACGAACCCATCGCGCGCACGCTAGCGTCGATGTTCCCCGAACTCTTCCGCCCGGCCGCCGAGATGCCGGCAGCGATCGCCGCGCACCTGCGCTATCCGGTCGATCTGCTCGAGACGCAGGCGCAGGTCTACGCCACCTACCATATGCGCGATCCCCAGGTCTTCTACAATCGCGAGGACGTGTGGGCCATCCCGAAGGAGATCTTTGGGCACGAGACGGTCCCCGTCGAGCCGTACTACGTCACGATCCGGCTGGCCGAGGGGTCGGCGCCCGAATTCGTCCTGATCCTGCCCATGGTGCCCGCCGGGCGCGACAACATGATCGCTTGGATGGCCGCGCGCAACGACCCGGCCCACTACGGCGAACTGATCGTCTATCGCTTCCCGAAGACGCGCATCGTCTTTGGCCCGATGCAGGTTGAGTCGCGGATCGATCAGGACGCGGTGATCTCGCAGCAGTTGACGCTTTGGAACCAGCAGGGCTCGCAGGTGATCCGGGGCAACCTGCTGGTGATCCCCATCGAAGAGGGCCTGCTCTACGTCGAGCCGCTCTTCTTGCAGGCTCAGCGCAGCCAGCTGCCCGAGCTGAAGCGGGTGATCGTCGCGAGCGGCACCCGAATTGTCATGGCGCAGACCCTGGACGAGGCGCTCGCGCAACTCTTCTCGGCGCGACCCGGTCCAGCCACACCTCCAACCGCCCCGCCCCCCAGCGGGCCGCAGCCGCGGCCGAGCACGCCCGCGGCTCCCTCGGGGGCCGACGTGCGCGCGCTCACAGAGCAGGCGGTCGCAGCGTATCGCCGCGCGCAGGAGCGGCTGCGGGCCGGAGATCTCACAGGCTACGGCCGCGAGATGGACCGCCTAGGTCAGATCCTCGAACAATTGGACGCAGCCACCCGGCCGAAGTAAGGTTGGGGCAGGTCCGCGCTTGACAGGATGGCCGCCTGCGTCTATATTTAACACACTCGTTAACTATCAGGCGATCCTCCGTGACAATGCAGAACTCATCCCTGAATACCACATTCGCGGCCCTGGCCGATCCCACGCGCCGCGCGATTCTCAGGCGACTGGCCCGGAGCGAGTCCACCGTCGGGGCGATCGCAGCACCCTTTCGCATCTCGCTGCCCGCGATTTCGCGACACCTGCGCGTGCTCGAGGCGGCGGGTCTCCTGGGACGCACGCGGGACGGCCGCGTGCACCGCTGTCGGTTGAGGGCTGGCCCCATGCGTGATGCCGCGGCGTGGCTGGCACACTACCGGCGATTCTGGGAGCAGCAGTTCGATGCACTGGCCCGGTATCTCGATGAGACGTCAGCAGGGGGGCAGACCACATGGCCAGACCCACGCTTGACCCGACCACCACGCTCTCCATCACGCGCACTTTCGCCGCGCCGCGGGAGAAGGTCTTCAAAGCGTGGACGGACCCGCAGGAACTGAAAAAATGGTGGGCCGCCGGACCGGCTCATCTACACCTGGGGCTGGGAAGGCAGCGCCGGTCCCGAGACGCTGGTCACAGTGGAGTTTCATGACCGAGGCGGCAACACCGAAGTGGTCCTGATCCACGAAGCGTTTCGTGACGGGCAGACACGTGACGAGCACGGCAAGGGCTGGCAGGGATGCCTCGACACACTGGCCCGGATCCTGGAGGAGAAGCGATGAGCACAGTGTTGCAGCAGTCCGTGACGTTCGCCGTACCGGCAGCCCGCCTCTTCACTCTCTATATGGACGCCCGCCAGCACGCGGCGGCGACGGGAGCGCCGGTTGTGGTCAGCCGAAAATCCGGCAGCCGGTTCTCGGCGTTTGGCGGCCAGGTCGTCGGCCGGACGCTGGCCACCGTTCCCGGACGGTTGATCGTACAGGCGTGGCGAGGGCGCACCTGGCCCAAGACCGACGCCGATTCAGTGCTGATCCTGACCTTCACCGACACGACGCGCGGCGGGCGCGTCGACCTGGTGCACGCCAACGTGCCGGCGCACGACCGTGCCGGCGTCAAGACCGGCTGGACGCGGTACTACTGGCAGCCCTGGAAGGCCTACCTGCGCAAATCCGGCAGGAAGTGAAATTAGTCCGCCGGATCTGACGGCATTAGGCCGGCCTCAGTCCGCTGGGCCGTAAAGCGCGCCTTCCGCACCGTGTACCGCGCGATCCGGCGAGGAACGACGTGGACACCGAGTCCGATCTCCGTGGGCACGGTGATCGTCCCGTCCGGGTTGAGCCGGACCGGCGGGTCGATGACGTCTTCGTCGAAGTAGCGGTCGCTCGCCGACAGGTCCGCCGGCAGCGAGAAGTTCGGTAGCGCGCAGAGCGCGATGTTCGCCGCCCGGCCGATGCCGGTCTCCAGCATGCCGCCGCACCACACGGGCACCCTGTGCGTCTGACACACGTCGTGGATCGCGATGGCCGCGGCGAGCCCCCCGACCCTGGCCTGTTTGATGTTGATGACCCGACACGCGTTCAACTCGAGGGCGGCCCGGGCCGACCGCTCGTGCACGATCGACTCGTCCAGACAGATCCGCGTGCGCAGCTGCGCCTGGAGTTTGGCGTGGTCGACGATATCGTCTTCTTCCAACGGCTGCTCGATCAACAAGAGGTTCAGGTCCTCCATCGCCTGGAACGTCGGTGCGTCCGCCAGCGAATAGGCGGAGTTCGCGTCCACTTGGAGGAGAATGTCGCCAAACCGGCGGCGGACCGCGCGGGCCAGGTCCACGTCCATGCCCGGTTTGATCTTGAGTTTGACGCGCCGGTATCCGTCGGCCAGGAAGCGCTCGACGCGGGCGACGACCTGATCAATTGTCGGCTCGAGGCCGACGCTGACACCGACCAAGACCTGGTCCCGCGCGCCGCCCAGCACTTGGGCGAGCGGCTTCCTTTGTTGTTGTGCTTCCAGATCCCACAGCGCCGCTTCGAGCCCGGCCTTGGCCATGTGATGTCGACGAATGGGCGCGACCTGCCGCGCAAAGGCGCGGGGGGCGGGCATCGGTCGTCCCAGCAGCGGTGGGATCAGGAAGTGCTCGAGCACCGACCACGCCGTCTCAATGGTCTCCTCGTTGTAGAGCGGCGCGCGCATGACCGGGGCTTCGCCCCAGCCTTCGAGGCCGTCGACCTGGACACGCACCAACAGACACACTTTGGTGTCCTCGCGGCCAAACGACGTCTCAAACGGCGCCTTGTATGGGATCTCGACGTGGTAGACGTCAATCGCTTCGATGGTCATCGGGACTCCTGGTCAACACATAGTCGCCGCGCAGAGGCGGCCCGGAGCGCAGGACGAAGTCGACGGCGCGGTAGCCGCGACCAAAGTAGTGCAGGAAGGTTTCGCGGGTCGCCAGCCGCCACGCCCGCGCCTGCCCGCGATCACGAGCGCGTACCGCGGGCAAATCTGTCGGGACTTCGATGAGGATCACCGGCGCGTCGAGGTCGAGCGTCGGGTCGCCCGGTCCGGTGTCCGTCGCCCGCGGGACGGCTCCCAGGGCGCGTCCCGCCCCGTCCCATACGTGTTGGACCGGCATGCCGGCGACGGCCACCCCGACCCGTCGCGAGCGAAGCGCCCAGTCCACCTCCAGGCGGTCGCTGTCCATCCCCCGGTTGATCTCGTCGGGCATCTCCCCGTAGTAGTTGACGTAGTAGCGTTGCGCAGTGGCGCCGAGCTTGTGGAGGTTGAATCGCGCGTTGACGCTCTGCAGCGGATCGTATGTCCAGACGGCGTGGTCGTATCCCATGGCGAGGGCGGCCTCGCGCTGGGCGCACTTCAAGCGGAACCCCACATCCTGGAGCTGCCGCGGCCCCTTCACCCCGGCCATGTGCGAATAGAACAGGGGCGCGCCGCGGCGCCACCCGGCGAAGCCATAGCAGAAACCGATCATCTCGCCCGCTCCATCGAAGGCGCCGAGCACCGCGCCGCCGGCGCCCGCCGCCGCCATCAACTGATGTACGGGGACCACGTCGCGCTCGATCGTGCCCCAGATCTCGACCTGGAGTGTCTCGATCCGCCGGAACGACGCGACATCCTTCAGGAGCTTGATGCTGACTTCGGGCATGGCCTCATTCTAATCGCTACGGTCC
>CBRGMJ010000112.1:0-5784 GCA_967797525.1 uncultured bacterium
CCTGCGTAAAGGCCTCGGCCATGCCGTATCGATCGACGGAGGCGACCAGTAGGACCCGCTTACCGCGAAAGTCGAGGCCGATTTCTTCACGCAAACCGGTGAGGATGAGGTGCCGTTCCCACGACTGCTTGATCCCGCCACCGTCGACCACGGGGGTGCGCATCCCGGCGACGGCCCGGACGGCGTCGCGGATGTAGTACTTGTGGCTCCCGGCGACCAGCGCGAGGTTGATACCCCCCAACCCGATCGCGTCCACCCTCCCGTCCAGTTCGCGCAGGCGCCGGCACCACGCCTGATAGTCACCGTCGGTCCCGATCCGCTCGATGATGAACCGCTGGCCGGCCAGCTCGGCTTCGACCCGATGGTTGCCCCGGCTCGACCCGAGGCTGACGCTGACGACGTGGCGCGGGCGGTCCATGTCGCGGCTATGGTTAGACGTCGACATGGACCGGCGAGACGATGTCTCCGGCGGTCACGGTTCGCACCAGACCATCACGGGTGCGAACTCGCAGGGCGCCGGTCGCATCGACACCCTCGGCGACGCCGTCCACGCGCTCCGAACCAATCTGGATATCAAGGTGCTGCCCGCGGGTCGCGTCGCGGGCCGACCACCCCTCGATGATGTCCTCCGCGGCCGCATCCGCGGTGCTGCTCCAGAGCGCATACCAGCGTGCGAACCCCTCCAGCAGCGTCTCGAACAGGGTCTCGAGGGAAATCGCGCGACCGCTCAACTCGTGTAGGGATCCCGCGCGCACCCGGACCACTGGGGGCAGCTCGGCGATCGTCACGTTGGCGTTGATCCCGATGCCGACGATGACGGCATGCGCCGCGGCTTCCAAGAGAATCCCGGCGACCTTCCTTCCCTCCACCAGCACATCGTTCGGCCACCGGATCGCCGCACGGACGTTCGCGGTCCGCTCGATGGCCTCGGCCGTCGCCACGCTCGCCGCCAGGCTCAGCCGCCCCCACGCGGTGTGCCCCGCGGGTCGCAACAGGAGGGAACACCAGAGCCCGCCCGCCGGGGAACTCCAGATGCGGCCGTGCCGCCCGCGCCCTCGGGTCTGGATCTGCGCGATGACCGCCGTCCCCTCCGCCAGACCCGCCGCGGCGAGCCACCGGGCGACCTCATTGGTCGACTCGCAGACGCCGAGGCGGACCAGTGGCCGTCCCCACCGCGCGCTCACGGCCACCGCTCCGCCGGCGCGGCCCGCATCAAGTGATGCCCGCGACGATCCGGCCGCGCTTGATGACCTGCCGCACGATCGACCCTCCGAGCGTCATCGCGATCTCCCGATGATCCGCGACATCAAGAACCACCAGATCCGCCGCCTTCCCGGGCTCAAGACTGCCGACCTCCTCCGCCATGCCGATCGCCCACGCGGCGTTGATCGTCGCGGCCGCGATCGCTTCGGCGGGCACCAGCCGCATGCCCACACACGCCAGCGAGATCACGGCGGGCATTGACCACATCGGCGAGGATCCCGGGTTGTAATCCGATGCCAGTGCGACCGGAACACCCAACTCCACTATCCGCCGGGCCGGGGCAAAGGGCAAACCGAGGAAGTACGCGGTGCCGGGCAACAGCACGGCCATGGTCCCGGCCCCGGCCATCGCTGCCAGACCGGTGTCCGACGCGTGGAGCAGGTGGTCGGCCGAGATGGCCCCCACCTCGGCGGCCAGCCCGGCGCCGCCGGTATCGGCAAACTCATCGGCGTGGAGTTTGGGCACCAGTCCCAGCTCGCTTCCGGCCTCCAGCACAGCGCGCCCCTGCTCGATCGTAAACGCGCCCACATCGCAGAAGGCGTCGCAGAACTCCGCCAGATCCTCGTCGACCACAGCGGGCAGAATGTCGCGGACGACCATGTCGATGTATCCGTCCGGATCTCCCGCGAACTCGGGTGGCACCGCGTGCGCCGCCAGCACCGTGGGCACCAGATCGATGTCGTGTTGGGCCGACAAACGGTGAATCACGCGGAGCTGCTTCAGCTCATCGTCACGCCTCAACCCGTACCCGCTCTTCGCTTCTGCGGTCGTGGTCCCCGTGCGGAGGAGATGATCCAGCCGCGCGCGCCCAAGCCGATACAGCAACTCCTCATCGGCTTCCCGCGTCGCCGCCACCGACCGCAGGATGCCGCCGCCCGCCGCGGCGATCTCGAGATAGCTCGCGCCGCGCAGACGCATCTCGAACTCGTCGACGCGCGGGCCCGCAAATACGAGGTGCGTGTGCGCGTCCACGAACCCGGGGAGCACCACCCGCCCCGTCGCGTCGATCACGGTCGCCGCGCGCGAGAGGCGCACGGCGTCACGGACCTGGTCGGTCGGCCCCACGGCCACGATCTCTCCATCGGCGGCTGCGACGGCGCCGTCTCGGATCATGCCCACGTCGCGCAATGCGGCGCCACGCCGCGGCCCGTCGGCGGGCCCCGCCAGTGTCAACAGTTCGGCCGCGTGCTCGAGCAGGAGGTCGGCGGACTCCATCCGCCGTTATTCCATCAAACGCACTTCGAGTACCTGAGCCCGGTCGAACTCCCGTAGGCGCAGGTAGGCGCGCGCCACGTCGAGGAGGGTCTCCAAGGGCACAAGACCAACAATCTCACTCTCGGCGATCGTGACGCCAAAGCGGTCGGCTTCTGTGCGCACCAGATCGAAGACACGCGCCATGGGCGTGCGCGCGGTGTCCAGCAGGTTGATCGAGACCTGCGCCAGACCCGAGACCGCCGTGACGCCCATCGCCTGCACGTGCATCAGGCCCCCGCTGGACTCTCGGATGGCTCGGGCGACGCTCTGCGCGACGCGCAGATCGTCGGTCCGCAAGTTGATGTTGTAAGCAATCAACGGCTTTCTTGCGCCGATGACGACCGCACCGGCCGATGGATGCGGGCGTGGGTCGCCGATGTCCGGTGCCCACTCCGGCTGCCGCATCTTGGCGGCCAAACCTTCGAACTCCCCCTTGCGGATATCGGGCAGCCGAACCCGGTGGGGACCGGTCGCCGCTTCGGCGTAAAAGTACACGGGCACGCGCGTCTCGGACCACAGCATCTCACCGACGCGCCGCGCGAGGATCGTACATTCCTCCATCGTGGTCTGCCCGAGCGGCACGAAGGGAATCACGTCGACCGCGCCGATCCGGGGATGCTCACCCTGGTGCGTCCGCAGATCGATCAATTCAACGGCCTTGCGCATGAGCGCGACCGCGGCGCCGGCGGCCGCATCGGGCTCCCCGGCGAACGTGATCACACTGCGGTTGTGGCTCTGGTCCGACTGCACGTTCAGCAGCCGGACGCCGGCGCGGTCGCGCACCGCGGCGGCGACCGCGTCAATCACCTCGGCACGCCGGCCCTCGCTGATGTTGGGGACACACTCAACGAGCCGACCGGACACGAGCGCACCTCCCGCGGGCATGCGCCGTATCCTTCGTCGCGACGGCAGGTTCTCCTCGACTCAAGGTCCAAACCCATACGTGGACGCATGACACATCCTTCCGGCCAGAGACGGCTGGGGCGCCTCCTCGCGCTCGTACTGCGGCATCGCCCCGATGAGATCGGGCTCGTGCTCGATGGTGGAGGCTTCGCGCCCCTGGATGCCCTGGCACGCGCCCTGGCCACGCAACCCGGATGGGAGTCGGTCACCGTCGATGAGATCCTGCAGACGGCGCAAGCCGACACCAGGCGGTACGAAATCCGGGACGGGTTGATCCGCGCCCGCTACGGGCACACCGTGCCCGTCGAGCGTCCCGGCGAGCCGGCCTTCCCGCCGGAGTGGCTCTATCACGGCACGGCACCGGCGGCCGTCCGCGATCTGTTGGTGGCGGGGTTGCAACCCACGTCGAGACAGTACGTTCATCTTTCGACCACACCCGCGGCCGCCCGTGAGGTGGGCCGCCGACACGCACCCGATGCCGTGGTGGTTGTGATCCTCGCACGCCGCGCGCACGACGCAGAGGTGCTCTTTCAATGCGTCGCGCCCGACCTCTATCTCACCAGCTCAGTCCCAGCGCGGTTCCTCCTGCCGCCGGATGAGCCACAGGACCGGGCGGGGACTCCCGCCTAGCGCTTCCGCGGTTTGGGCCGACCTGCAGGACGTGTCCGAGGCTTCGCGGCCCGCGATGGCCCGCGGGTCAACCGCTCGAGACTCTCGTCCGGCGTTTGGCCGTTGCTCTCTTCCACCCTCGAGAAGTGGATCACCGAGACCTCGTCGTCAAGCGCGACCGGCCGCTGATAGATCTTGGACAAGAACTCGATCAGATCTTCGTGCCGTCGCAGCTGCGGGTGATCGCGCTCGATCTCGCGCGGCGTGACTTCGGCAAGACGCTTGACCTCGATGCGATCGATGATGGCGGTGAAGATCTTGTGGCGGGTGCCGAACCGTTGACCAACGGTCACCCACACGACCTGACCTTCATCATACTTGTCCAGCTTGTTCCCGAGTCTGATCGTCGCGGTCTTGCGCCCGGCTCGAAGGGCATCCGCAAACAGGGATGAGTAGAAGTTCAGGGCGAACATACGGACCTCCCGCTCCGGTCGAGATCGACCTGATGTTTACTGCAGGGCTCCAATCTCGGATTCCACACCCTCGAGCAGGCCTCCACCGCGCACGAGTGAGGCCGCGGCGGCCAGATCAGGCGCCAACGCCCGGTCGTCCACCAGGGCTGGAATGACGCCCCGCACAGCCCGATAAGCAGCGGCCGTCCCCCGACCCACGCGGGCTCCCGCGTGGAACTCGAGGGCCTGTGCGGCGCACATCGTCTCGATGGCCACGAGCTGCTCGAGGTTTTCGACCACCTGGGCCGCTTTTCGCGCGGCCGAGGCGCCCATGCTGACGTGATCCTCCTGATTGGCGGACGTCGGAATGCTGTCTACGCTGGCCGGATGGGCCAGGACTTTGTTCTCGGACGCCAGGGCCGCCGCCGTGTACTGCGCCAGCATCAGACCGGCGTGCAGACCGCCGTCGCGGGCGAGAAACGCCGGCAGCCCGCTCAGCGAGGGGTTCAGCAGGCGCTCGACCCGGCGCTCGACCATCGCACCGAGCCCGGCCATCGCGACTGCCAGGTAGTCCAATGCGAGGGCCACCGGCTGACCGTGGAAGTTGCCACCGGACAGCACCAGATCGTCGTCGGGGAACACCAGCGGATTGTCGGTGGCGGCGTTGATCTCCACCTGAATCACGGCTGTGGCCTGCGCCACGGCGTCCTTGACCGCGCCGTGCACCTGCGGCAGGCACCGGAGGGAGTAGGCATCCTGGACACGGTCGGGCGCGCTGTCGATCAACGTGCTGCCTTCCGTCATTCGCAGAATGTTGGAGGCCGCCGCCTGCTGCCCCGGATGCGGCCGCGCCCGGTGAAGACGTGGATGAAAGGCGGCCGACCGCCCGCGCAGGCTCTCCAGCGTCATCGCGCCGGCCACGTCCGCGGCCAGGCAGCAACGGGCGGCGCGGTGGAGCGACAGCGCGCCGATCCCTGTCATCAACTGCGTGCCGTTGACGAGCGCCACGCCTTCCTTGGCGCCCAGGCGCAGCGGTGTCAGCCCCGCCGCGGTGAGGGCGCCAGAGGTCGGCTGCCGGCGACCGTCAACCATCACGTCACCCTCGCCGATCAGACCCAGGGCGAGATGCGCCAGCGGCGCCAGATCTCCGCTGGCACCCACCGATCCCTGCTCGGGCACGAGGGGATGAATACCACAGTTGAGACACGCCACCAGGAGGTCGATGACCGCCTGGCGCACCCCCGAGCACCCCAACGCCAACCCATGCGCGCGCAACAGCATCATCGCACGAACCACGTCGATC
>CBRGMJ010000113.1:0-5781 GCA_967797525.1 uncultured bacterium
GGACTTCGACAGGCTGATCGACCAGGCCAACAGCGCCCGGAGCGAGTCCGAGCGCGAAGGGTTGTACCGGCAGGCCGAACAGACGGCGATGAACGACGCCGCGCTGGTACCGGTCGTCTTCACCCGGTGGGCAGTGCTTGTGAAGCCTCACGTGCGGGGGTACGAAGGGTCACCATTGTCGTTGGGATGGACCGACCTCTCGAACATCGAGGTTCGCCGATGAACAGGCTGCGTGTGCGGTGGACGCTGGCGGTGCTGATCGCCGTGGCCCCACTTGTGGCAGGCATGGGAGCGATCGCAGCGCCCGCGGGCGAATCGGTGTTCCGCGTTTGGATGGTTGGCGACGCGCGCACCCTCGACCCGGCCGTCGCCGCGGACTTTCCGTCGGGGTCAAGTGCGCTCCTTATGCATCTGCGTCTGGTCATGTCTGACGCGACGGGTAAGGTCTATCCCATGGGCGCCCGGAGCTGGACGGTGACCGGTGGAGGCCTCGTCTACACCTTCGATCTGGACCTGCGGGCCAAATTCCACAGCGGGAAACCGGTCACCGCCGCCGACTGGAAGTGGACCCTGGAACGCGTCGCCCAGCCCGAGACGGGGAGCGGCGCGGCTCAGTCGCTCATCGGGGGCATCGTCGGTTTCGATGCCGTGCGGAGCGGCGCCACTCGGTCGCTCGCAGGCGTCCGGGTCGTGAACCCCACGACTCTGCAGATCGCCCTCGCGCCCGACGGGCGCGGCGGGTTCCTCAACCGCCTCGCTTCGTATCAACTAGGTGTGATCAACAGAGAGGATGCGGAAGCAGGCGGGCGCGACTGGGCCGACAAGGGAGTGGCAGGCGCGGGTCCGTTCAAACTGGCGCGGTGGGAACGCAACGTCAAGTTCGTGTTTGCCGCCAACAAAGATTACTTCCTAGGGGCGCCAAGGGTGGACACCGTCGAGTTGGTCATCGTGCCGTCCGCGGTGACGCGGCTCAACCTCTACGACACCGGGCAACTCGACCTGACCGACGTGCCGCTGGCGGACTTCCGGCGGGTCTCGGGTGACGCCAAGTACAGTAGCGAACTGAAGATCTTCCCACGGGCGCAAAGCCTGTTCCTGGGCCTCAACGGCCCCGTCTACGAGCCCTTTCGCGATGTGCGCGTCCGCCGCGCGTTCGCCCAGGCGGTCGACCGCGAGCGCATCGCGCGGACCGTGTTTTTCGGCTTTTACACACCCGCGTACGGCGTGACGCCGCCGCAGGTTTCCGGGGTCGACAAGACACTCAAGGTCCTGTCGTACAACCCCGATGCGGCAAAGCGGCTCTTGGCCGAGTCGGGGTGGGCGGGCCGGATGCCGCCCCTGGAGATGGCGATCAACCCGGCAGCACCCGACTACCAGATGGTCGCCGAAGCCGTCGCGGCGATGTGGAAGGACACGCTGGGCATCGACGTGCGGCTGCAGCGGCAGGAGTTCGCCGCGTATCGGGCGGCGCTCAACCGCCGGAACGTCTTCGCGGCATTCATGCAGGGCTGGACCGCCACGTTGCTCGACTCCAGCATCTATCTCGACCAGTTGCTGGACGGCCGTAGTGGTCTGAACTTCGCCAACTACAAGAACCCCGACGTGGACAAATTGATCGACCAGGCCAACAGCGCACGCAATGAAGCGGATCGCGAAGGCTTCTACCGCCAGGCCGAGCAGATCGCCATGAACGACGCGGCGCTGGTGCCGGTCGTTTTCACGCGGTGGGCAGTGCTGGTCAAACCCTACGTGCGTGGCTTCGAAGGATCGCCGCTGGGTCTGGGGTGGACTGACTTGAACAGCATCGAGGTTCGCCGCTAGCCTGGCCCGATACGCCCTGTACCGGATCGGACTGACGCTGCCGCTGCTGCTTGGCGCGGCGCTGTTGATCTTCTTCGCCGGCCGGCTGGCGCCGGGGGACCCCGTCGCGATCCGGTTGGGGGATCACTACGACGAGAAAACCGCGCTGGCGATCAAGAAACAACTCGGACTCGATCAGCCGATCTGGAGACAGTTTGTCCGCTATATCACCGGGGCGGTGCGCGGCGACTTCGGCGAGTCGTTCATCAGCCCGGGGCGCCGTATCAGCGGAATCGTACGGCAGACGCTGCCGCTGAGTCTGCGGCTGACCGTCCTCGCGGTCGGGTCGGCGGCGGTGCTGGGGTTGGCGCTGGGGATCATCGGGTCGGTCAGCGTACGTTCGGCCTGGGATCGGGCGCTCCAGGTGCTGGTCGTCGTGGCGTTGTCTGTGCCGAACTTTGTCGTTGCGGCCCTGCTGGTATTGGTCTTTGCGCTGTGGTTACGGGCATTGCCGGTCGCCGGGATCAGCGGCTGGCAATCATACGTCCTGCCCGTCCTGGTGCTCGCCGTGGCCCCGACCGCCTACATCACGCGGATCAGCCGCACCAGCATGCTGCAGGTCATGGCGGAAGACTACGTCCGGACCGCCCGCAGCAAAGGCCTGGCGCGCCCGCGGATCATCTTCCGGCATGTGCTGCGCAACGCAGCGCTCCCGATCGTCACGACGATCGGCCTGGCCTTCGGGTATACG
Source organism: uncultured bacterium (assembly GCA_967797525.1). Lineage (GTDB taxonomy): Bacteria > Sysuimicrobiota > Sysuimicrobiia > Sysuimicrobiales > Humicultoraceae > JBGPNN01. Next base: position 2,552 of record CBRGMJ010000113.1, read on the forward strand.
CTGACCGGATCGTTCATCGTGGAAGTGATTTTCAACATCCCCGGCATGGCCCGAGTGGGGGTGGAGGGAATACTCCAGCGTGACTACACGGTCATCCAGGCGGTCGTACTGATCTATACGTCACTGTTCATCCTCGTCAACCTCGTCGTCGACCTCTCGTATGCACTCTTCAACCCTCGAATCCGGTACTAACGACCCTGTGCCCGCCCCCCGTCACCACAGCCGGGTCATGTGGCGCATCGCGCGGAGCGACCCCATGGCCCTGGTCGGCGCCCTGTACCTCGTCGCCGTAGTCCTGACGGCCCTCGCGGCGCCGCGTCTCACGCCGTACAGCTACGAGAAGCAAGACCTGGACGCCATACTCCGCGCGCCGTATCCCGCGCACCTGCTGGGCACCGACAACTTCGGCCGCGACGTGCTGGCCCGCGTCGCCTTCGGGGCTCGCATCTCCCTCACCGTGGCGGCGGTCGCGGTGGCCGCGGAGGTCGTCATCGGCACGCTGTGGGGCATTGTCGCGGGACTCGCCGGTGGCAGGGTCGATGCGTGGATGATGCGTCTGGTCGACCTGCTGATCGCGTTTCCCGGGCTTCTGCTGGCGATCTTGATCACCGGGATCTTTGGGCCGAGCCTGGTCAACATCATCATCGCGCTCATCAGCACCGCCTGGCCGGGGATGGCCCGTGTCGTCCGCAGCGAGGTCGTGGCGATGAGGGAGCGCGAGTTCGTGGAGGCGGCACGAGCCTGCGGCGCCTCCACGGGACGAATCGTGAGTCGCCACCTAATGCCGAACGTCCTACACCTGGTGTCGGCGCGGTCGACCCTCGATACCAGCGCGATTATCCTGGTGGAAGCGGCGTTGAGTTTTGTCGGTGTCGGCGTTCAGCCACCGCGGCCGTCCTGGGGGTTGATGATCAATGAGGCATTTCCATATCTGCGTAGCCAGCCCCATCTCCTGGCGGTGCCGGCGGCGTTTCTCTCGTTAACGGTAATCTCGCTGAACGTCTTTGGCGAAGCGCTGGCGGATGCACTCGATCCGCACCGCCGGCGGCGTTGATCGACTGAAGCGGCTGGCGACCGACGCCCAAGGGAGACGTGAAGACATGAGAGTGCAGTGGGGACTGAGCGTGCCCAACCGCGGTCTGGTCATCGGCGCCGGCGAGCCCAAGGAGCTGATCGCGATGTGTGAGGCCGCCGATCGGTCCGAGATGTTCGACGCGGTCTTTACCGGTGACAACCTGGTCTCGAAGCCGCGGATCGACGCGATCGTGTTTCTCTCGCTGGTGGCCGGGCGCACGCGGCGGGTGCTGCTGGGCACCTCGTGCATGGCGAGTTTCATCTTCCGGCACCCCATCGTGCTCGCGAATCAGTGGGCGGCGCTCGATCGGCTCAGCGACGGGCGCAGCCTGCTCGTCGCGTGCATGGGCGGTGGCCCGAGCACGAAGAAGGGGTACCGCTCGCCGAGCGGCGCGAAGTGGGAGACCGAGTTTGCCGCCATGGGGATGCCGGTCGAGGAGCGCGCGGGACGCATGGTCGAGGGGATCAAGATCCTCCGAGCACTGTGGACCGGCGAGCCGTTGACCCATCGCGGCCGGTACTATCAGTTCGAAGACGTGCAGATCCACGTGACACCTGCGCAGCATCCCTGCCCGATCCCGATTGCGAGCAACCCGCAGGCGCCGTACGCGGATGAGGAGATGATCGCGCGGGCTCTCCGCCGCGTGGGCCGGCTCGGCGACGGCTGGATGGTCGAGATGAGCACGCCGGACGAGTTCGGCCGGCGCTGGCAGCGAATTCTCGGCTACGCGCGCGAGGCCGGACGCGATCCGCTGCCCGAGATGTCGATGATTCACTTTTATGTGAACGTGCAGCAACAGAGCGCCTCGGCATTCGACGAGGCCCGCCGATTTTACGAAGCGTACCATCTCGGCCGATTCCCCGAGGATCATCTGCGGTGGCGGCTGGTCACTGGAACGCCCGAAGAGGTGGTCGAGCGCATCGCGCCCTTTATCGATGCGGGGTGCACGCTACCGATCATGCGCTTCGCGTCGTGGACCCCCATGGAGCAGATGCGGCTGGCTATGGACCGCGTCATCCCTGCGCTGCGCGACCACGCCGCAAAGGCGACGAGCCCAAGGAGGGTGTCCTGATGCCTCGATTGCCCTACGATCTCGAGTCCCGCAAGCTCTACTTGGTGCAGACCTTCAGCGACGCCGAATACGACCGCCGAATCCGCGCCGCCTGCCAGGCCATGGCGCGTGACGGTTTCGACGCGCTGGTGGTCTATGCCAGCGGCCGCGGGGAGGCTGCGGCCGCCGTCACGTATCTGACCAACTATGTGCCCGTCTATGGGAACGTGTTCGCCGTCCTGCACGCCGACGGCCGGATCACCGTCACGACCGATGGCATGCTCCACGCCGAGCCGATGCATTCGATGGTCTGGACGTGTCGGGTGGCCGACGTGCGCGTCGCCATGGGGCCGCTCTACGGGGGAGCGATAGATGAAGTGGCAGTCCTGGCCGCCGACGCGGCGCGCGGCGCAAAGCGGGTGGGCCTGGCGGGCGGATCGCTGCTGCCGTATGCGATGCACGCGGCGCTGGTCTCACGCCTCCCCGATGTCAAACCGGCCGAACACGTGCTCAACGGCGTCCGGATGGTGAAGAGCGACGAGGAGATCGTCAAGATGCGAGAGGCCGGCCGCATCGCGGACGAAGCCTACGCGGCGCTCTTCGGCGCGCTCGCCCCCGGTGTTGAAGAGACGACCGTGGCTGGCGCGGCGGTCTACCGCATGCACACGCTGGGCGGTCGCGAAGGGTTTCGGACCTCGGTCGTGGGCGGCGTCCAGGCCGGACTGAAGCACGGGCACCCGCGGCGCCGCAGGCTGGTGGCGGGCGAGATGGTGTTTACCGACCTCGGCGTCGACTTTGACGGCTACATGTCCGACGTGAGCCGCTGCGGGGTGGTGGGCGGGCGCGCGGCGGGGCGCGCGCGCGAGGCGCTCCAGGTGGGTCTCGATCTGTATCACGCTGGGCTCGCGGTCATGGCGCCGGGGCGGATCGTCGACGAGATCTCGAACGCGTTGCTCGCGGTCGTCCGCGGGACGAAGTACGAGACGTACTACTGTGCGGGAGGGTTTGGACACGGCATCGGCATGGCGGTGCTCGAGACCCCCGGGCTCTATGCGGGCAGCAAGACCGAACTGCGTCCCCGGATGACGCTGGCGTACGAGCCCA
>CBRGMJ010000114.1:0-5778 GCA_967797525.1 uncultured bacterium
ATCACCGCGTAGACAAACAACGCCGCGATCATCGACAGGGCCGGGGCGACCCAGTACACGATGACGTCGGCGCCGGCGGGAACAAAATTCTCTTTGAAGATCAGCTTGATGCCGTCGGCCAGCGGCTGGAGGAGCCCGAGCGGGCCGACACGGTTTGGTCCATGACGCAATTGGAAACGCGCGAGCAGACGGCGCTCGAGCAGGGTCATGTAGGCGCAGGCCGTCAGCAGCAGAAACAGCAGGATGGCGCTCTTTACCGCCGCGCCCACCAGATCGCCGACATGCATCGATGTCACCGGTGCGCTCCTGCGCCGGTTGCGACCAGGGGACGAACCTCGGCCCGGGTCGCGGTCTCCGGCCAGCGGACGAGCGCATGTACCGGCACCTCGTCATACCCGCGGGGCAGCAACACCTGTCCGGCCGGCGCCTCCCGAGCGACCCGCGCCTGCACCACCACCGCGCCGCGGGGACTGCGGATCTCTACCAGCCCTCGATCCGTCACCGCCAGCCGCGCCGCGTCGTCAGGATGGATCAGACAGTGCGGCGCGCCGGCGAGATCGCGGATGCCCCGGCTGCGACCGGTCATGCTGCCGTGCGTGAAGAGCTGTTCAACCAGGATGACCCATAGATGCTCGCGGTCGTCCGCCGGCGCACGTATTGTGGGGCCGGGCGATGCCGCGGCATATGCCGCGGCGAGATGCGCCGGAGCCGGCTCCGCAACCGGCGGGATCGGTGTGATCGCCCCCACCGTCAGACCGGGCACCATGGCCCGCATCTCGTCGAGCAGCTCGTCGGCCGTCCCATACGTGATAGGGTGTCCCAGCCGCTCGGCCAGCATGGCAAAGATCTCGCGGTCGGTGCGTGCCTGCCCCGGCCCCTGAACGGCGGCTGTCAGCGGCAGGGTGCGCCCCTCCATGTTGGTGACCGTCCCAGACTTCTCCGGGAGGACCAGCGCCGGCAAGACCACGTCCGCCTCTTCGGCCGTGCGGGAGAGGAACGCCTCGTGCACGACCATACACCCCGCGCCCCGCCGGGCGGCGCCCCACGCCGACCCGTCGGTCACGGCCGTCGCGGGGTCACTACCCGCCACATAGAGCACATCCACGTCACCGGCCGCAGCGCGCTGCAAGATATCGGGTGCAGACCAGCCTCCGCCGTCGGGCGACAATCCGAAACGGTGGGCGCCAATATCGTTGCCGTGACCCCGCATGATGTGCAGCGTGCCCGTCGTGCGCGCCGCAAGATCGCGCGCAGCGCTGAGTATCGACGCACCAAACGGCGCGTCGAGCGCGAGCCGACCAATGAACAGGTGCACACGTTGTCCGGCACCGATGGTCTGCGCCAGATCGGCCGGGAGGTTGGCGAAGACCTCGGCGAGTCTATCGTACGCGGGCGTCAGTTCGTGAGACGCGTATCGGGCGATCTCGAGATGCTTCGGGTGCACGAGGACCAGCCGCGCGCCCTGATCGACGGCCTGCTTGATTCGCAGCCAAAGAACCGGATACTCCTCCGTCAGATCGCAGCCGACCAGCACGAACACGTCGCCCCGGCCGATCTCATCGATGGACGCGCGGAGCCCCCAGGTGGTGCTCAGGCTGGCGCTGCCGGGCGGCGCGTCGATCCGATGATCGATGTGCGGCGTGCCGGCGACTTCCCTGAAGAACCTGGCCGCGGTCAGCGCGTCCTCGTTGGAGAGCCGCCGGCCCCCCAGGAACGCCACCCGGCCGGGGGCGCGCTCCAGGGATGCGCGCAGCCGCGAAGCGACCAGATCGAGCGCTTCATCCCACGTGGCCTCGACGAGGCGGTCCCCACGCCGCACCAGCGGCGTCGTTAACCGGTCGTCTGCGCCGACGTAGTCGTGCCCGAAGAACCCGCGGTCGCACAGCCAGATGTCGTTGACCTCGCCCAACTCGCGCGCCCGTGTGCGCGTAATCTGCCCGCCGCGCACGTCGAGCCAGATCGCGCAACCGAGCCCGCAATGCGTGCAGGTCGACGGCACCGGCTGGTTGTCCCACGGCCGGGCCCGAAACCGGTAGGTCTTGCTGGTGAGCGCGCCGACCGGGCAGATCGCGATCGTGTTGCCGATGAACTTCGACTCGACGGGAAGCGTGAACGGCGTGTTGATCTCGCTGGTGAAGCCGCGTTCGAACCCCTTGAGCGCGTCGTCCCCGGCAATGATCTCTCCAAACCGCACGCATCGCCAGCACAGGATACAGCGCTCGCGGTCCAGCGCCAGCACCGGACCCAGGGATACGGGTTTGGCAAAGTCGCGCTTGGCTTCGATGAAGCGGCTGTGACCCGGTCCCCAGCGATACGTCTGGTCCTGGAGTGGGCACTCGCCGCCCTTGTCGCAGATCGGGCAGTCCAGCGGGTGGTTGATCAGCAAGAACTCGAGGATGGCCTCCTGGCCCGCCTTCACCTCTGGCGAGACCGTGTCGACCACCATCCCCTCCGCCGCCGACAGCGTGCACGACGTCTGCAGTTTCGGCATCTTCTCGACTTTTACGAGACACATCCGGCAGGCGCCCAGCGGCGGCATCCGGTCATGATAGCAGAAGATCGGAATCTCGATCCCGGCGCTGCCGGCCGCCAGGTACACCGTCGTCCCCTTGGGCACCGTGACGGTCCGGCCGTCGATCGTGAGCGTGACGACGTCGGTTGGGTTAGTGACCATCCGCCGATCCTCCCACGGCAACCTGCGCGGCACGGGCGATGTGGGCTTCATACTCGCCGCGGAAGTGCCGTAACGATGCGACCAGGCTCGGCGGTACGCTCTCGCCGAGCGGGCAAAAACACGTGCCGGTCATGCCCTTCGCCACGCTCTCCAACAGGGCGAGGTCGGCGGTGCGACCCCGCCCGTGCAGGATCCGCTCGAAGACCTGGCCGATCCAGACCGTCCCCTCCCGGCATGGCGTGCACTTCCCGCACGACTCTTCACGGTAGAACTCGACGTGCCGCGCCATCACCTCGACGATGTCCGCCGTGTCGTCGAGCACCACGACGGCCGCCGAGCCGAGCATCGTGCCTGCCGCGCGCAGGCTGTCGTAGTCCATTCGCACGTCCAGTTGGTCTTCGGTCACCAGCATCGATGACGACCCACCGGGGAAGGCCGCCTTGAACCGCCGCCCCGCCCGCAGCCCACCTGCGTGCGTGAAGATCATGTCCCGCAGCGTCGTGCCCAGCGGCAGCTCGTACACACCGGGTGTGACGACGTGGCCGCTGACCGAGAAGAGGGCGGGTGGGCCGAGGTCTTTGTATCGCTCCGGCCCCAGGGTCAGGATCGCCGGCACGTGACACAGCGTCTCGACGTTGTTCAGCAGCGTCGGCTGCTGGTACAGACCCGCCTGCGCCGGGAAGGGCGGTCTGAGCCGCGGCATCGCGCGGCGGCCTTCCAGCGACTCGAGCAGCGCCGTTTCCTCACCGGCGATGTACGCCCCAGCGCCCGAATGGACCACGATGTCCACGGTGTGCGGGCCGCCGAATATCCGTTGCCCGACGAAGCCCTCGGCCTGCGCCTGTGCCAGCGCTTCGTCCAACAACTTGCGCCCTTGATAGAACTCCTTGCGCAGATAAATGTAGGCCTTCTTCGCTCCAACGGTGACCGACGCAATGATGAGGCCTTCGAGCAGCAGGTGCGGGCAGCCTTCGACCAACATCCGGTCCTTGAACGTCCCGGGCTCACCCTCGTCGCCGTTGACCACGACGTACTTGATCGGCGCACCACGCGGGATGAACTTCCACTTCTGCCCGGTCGGAAAACCTGCGCCACCCTTCCCCCGGAGCCCAGACTGCACCAGGATGTCGATCACCGAGTCGGGCGGCACCTCGCCGAGCGCGACGCGTCGCGCGGCCTCATAGCCGCCCCGCGCCCGGTAGGTCTCGAGGTCGTGCGTCCCGCCATCGCGGGTCCACGTGAGCAGAATCGACTCGGCTATCATGGATACCGCTTCAGGAGCTCGTCGACGCCGGCCGTGTTGATCCGGGCGTGGCGGTCTTCGTCGATCAACAACACTGGCGCCTCCTCGCACGCGGCGAGGCATTCCGCAGTCTTGAGCGTAAACCGCCGGTCCGGCGTCGTCTCACCCGGCGCGACCCCCAACCGGTCCTGAAGCTGCTGCAGCACCTTCGCGCAGCCGTTCAACATGCACGAGAGGTTGGTACAGACCTGGATCAGATGCCGGCCCACGGGCTCGAGGTGCAGCAGGTGATAGAAAGACGCCACCGAGGTGACCTCGGAGAGGGGAAGCGCCAAGGTGTCGGCGACATCCTGCAGCGCTGCCGGGGGGAGCCAGCCGGTCTCGCCTTGCGCGACGAACAGCGCGGGAAGCAATGCCGACTGCCGGTGCTCGTAGAGCCCGGCGAGCCGCCGGATCTCGGCGTGTGCAGCGTCGCTGAGACCCGCCGTGTGCGCGCGACCTTCGATCACCGATCCACGTCCCCGAGCACGATGTCGATGCTGGCAATCGCCACGACAATGTCGGCGATGTAGCCGCCGCGGACCATCACCGGTAGCGCCTGAAGATTGTTGAACGACGCCGACCGCACCCGCACGCGCAAAGGGCGATTGCTGCCGTCGCTGGCAATGTAGTAGCCTTTCTCCCCACGCGGGGACTCCACCGCCGCATACACTTCCCCGACCGGCGGCCGGATGCCCTCGCTCACCAGCTTGAACTGGTGGATGACCGCCTCCATACTCCGGACGAGCTCGTGCCGCGGCGGCAGCGCGATCTTGCGGTCCTCGACGATCCAAGGGCCGGGAGTGATGCGGCCAAGCGCCTGCTGGATGATGCGAATGCTCTGCCGGATCTCTTCCAAGCGGATCTTGTAGCGGTCAAAGGCATCGCCGTTCTTTCCCAGGGGCACGTCGAAGTCATACTGCTCGTACCCGCTGTACGGAAACGCCTTGCGCACGTCATAGCTGACGCCTGATCCTCGCAGCGTCGGCCCCGTGCACCCATAGCGCAGCGCGTCCGCGGGCGCGAGCAGCGCAATCCCCTCGGTACGTTTCCGCCAGATCAAATTGTCGGTGAGGAGCGCTTCGTATTCGTCGACCCGCGCCGGTAGCGCCTCAATGATCTGGCGCACCCGCGTTTCGAAGTCCTCTGGGAGGTCCCATTGCAGACCCCCGATGCGAAGGTAGCCGTGCATCATGCGCTGGCCGGAGACGGCTTCGAAGAGGTCCAGGATGCGCTCTCGGTCGTCGAAGCAGTAGATGAAGACGCTCGTCACGTTGAGATCGATGGCGCTGGTGCCCAGCCAGACGAGGTGGCTCGCGATGCGCGAGAGTTCCATCAGGATCACACGGGCCACCTGGGCCCGAGGCGGCGGGGTCGCGCCAAGCAGCTTCTCGACGGCCAGACAGTACGCGGTCTCTTCGATGAAGGTCGCAAGATACTCGATGCGGGCCGGAAAGACGATGTTTTGATGATAGGTCCGACTCTCCATCTCTTTCTCGAACCCGGTGTGGAGGTACCCGATGACCGGGACGGCGTCGACGATGACCTCGCCCTCTAGTTCGAGGATGACGCGCAGGACCCCATGGGTCGCGGGGTGCTGCGGTCCCATGTTGATCGTCAGGGTTTCGGTCCGCGCGCTAGACACGGCACACTCGCATTCGGTGACCGGCGCGCAACTGCGCCCGGCCGGCCCGTTCGCGCCTCCTACGATCGTGGTGGCGACTTGGGGATGATCGTGCTCGGTACCTTCGGGACGTGCTCGACGAACTCGACCGGTTCCTCGGTCAGCGGAACATCTCTGCGGAGCGGGTACCCTTCCCAA
>CBRGMJ010000115.1:0-5772 GCA_967797525.1 uncultured bacterium
GAGCATGTCGTAGTCGAGGGTGTTGTTTCGCTGCAGCCACGCGCCGAGCTCGAGCTGCTGGATCCTGACCGTGATGCCAATGCGCTTCCAGTGCTCAGCGGCGGTCGCGACCGTTGGATAGAACGCCGCGGGGTGCCCCTCGGGCAAACTGACAACCGTCACCTCGAAGCCGCCGGAGTATCCCGCCTCGGCCATCAACTTTCGGGCCTGGTCGAGATCGACCTTGTAGGGTAGCTGCTCCGGCGGAATGCCGTAGTCTTCCCACCCGTAGACGATCGGGCCGATGATGACGCCCGACCCCCCCAGCGCCTTCTCGATGATCTCCTTCCGATCGATAGACAGGTCCATCGCCCGCCGCACGCGCCGGTCCCGAAACGGCGGGAACCGCTGATGGAACTTGATGACCGTGAACACCCCGTGCACTCCTTTGATGAACTTGAGGTTCGGGCTGCCTGCGAGCCGTCGTGCACCATCGGCGCTGACAATCGAAAAGTCGATCGCACCTGCGCGCAGGCCGGCGATCCGGGGGTCTTCTTGTGTGATGTACTTGACGTTCAGCGTGTCGATGTAGGGAATGTTCCGTTCCCAGTAGCGCTCGTTGCGGGTAAACGTCGCGTGGTCGTTCGGCGCCCACTCGGCGAGTCTATAGGGTCCGGTCCCGATCGGGTTCGACGCCAACGATCGCGGATCAGAGCCCGCGGGGGCGAACCCGAGGACGCGCATGGCGCCAAACTTGCCCGGCAGCAACGGGTCGGGCCGCTTGAGCGTCATCTTGACGACGTTCCGGCCGACCACCTCGGTCTTCTCGACGGCCTCATACCAGACCGCGAACGGGCTGCCTGTCCGTGGGTCCAGCGCGCGGTCGACGTTCCACTTGGCGTCCTCCGCCGTAAACGGCTGGCCGTTGTGAAACGTGACGCCCTGGCGCAGCGTCCACACCAACTCGGTAGGTTTCGTGTACTCCCACTTCGTCGCGAGAGACGGCTCGACCGCCATCGTCCTCGGATTCTGACGCGTGAAGCACTGATAGACCAGCCGCTGCATGACGGTGGCCGAGGCGTTGACGCGGTTGTGCGGGTCAAAGCTGATCGGATCGTTGACCTCGGCCCAGTTCAACGTGCCCCCGCGCTTGATGATCACCGCGGGGGCCGCCAATGCTGAAACCGGCGGTATCCCCGTCAGGCTCATCAGACCGGCCGCGCCGGCCGCCTTGAGGAGCTCGCGCCGCGTCACACGCCCACGCCTCCCCCGACGCGTTCCGGCTTCCGGGCCGTGCTCGCTCATCGGTGACCCTCCCCCTCTGCTGGTACCACGGCTGTATGGACGTGCACAATTCGGTCTTGGGGAACCTGTCCCTGCTAGACGCCGCGCAGCCGCGGATCCAGCACGTCCCGCAGGCCGTCGCCGGCAAAGTTGAAGCCCAGGACCGCGAGCATGATCGCGGCCCCCGGGACGATCGAGAGGCCGTTGGCCAGCTCCATGTAGTTCCGACCGGTCCCCAACATGTTACCCCACGACGTGTGGGGTGACTGCACGCCCAGACCGAGGAAGCTCAACCCCGCTTCGATCAGAATGGCGTCGGCGACGCTCACGGTGGCCTGGACGATGATGGGCGCGACGATGTTCGGCAACACATGGCGGAGCATGATGCGCGCGTCGCCGGCACCCGCGGCCCGCGCGCTGGCAACATACTCCGTCTCGCGCACCGCCAGAACGGGCGCCCGAGTAATCCTGGCAATCGTCGGCGTCGTGACCAGCGCGATGGCGATGATCACATTCGTCAGGCTGGGTCCCAGCAGACCCGCCAGCGCCACCGCCAGCACGAATGACGGCAGCGTGAACATCAAATCCATCACGCGCATGATCAGGTTGTCGGCGACTCCCCCGTAGTATCCGGCCGCGAGTCCCAGACCGACACCGGCGAGCAGCGACAGGCCGATCGAGACCACGCTGACGAGCAACGCGACCCGCGCGCCGAAGAGGAGGCGGCTCAATACGTCTCGACCGAGTTGATCCAACCCCAGGACATGCTGGGCCTCCGGCGGGCTGAGCCGCCGTCCCACCTGCGCGTTGGGATCGAAGGGGCTCAGCCGATGCGCGAACACCGCGATCGTGATGAGCGCCACCACCACGGTGATGCCACAGACACCCACCAGGTTCCGCCGCACCAGGCGTGCCGGCTCCCACGCATGCGACGGCATCGGCTTCATCCGTACCGGATCCGCGGGTCGATGTACCCGTAGCAAAGATCCACCAGGAACTGCACGCCGATGAAGAGGAGCCCCATCATCAGGATGGTGCCCTGGACCATCGGGTAGTCTCGTTCGGCGATCGAGGCGATCAGCGTCGTGCCGACGCCCGGGAGGCCAAAGATCTGCTCGACGATCACGGCGCCGCCGAGCAGGCGCCCCAGCTGGATGCCCACGACGGTGATGATCGGGATCAAGGCGTTCTTCAACGCATGGCGCCACAACATCAGGCGTTCGGTCACGCCCTTGGCGCGCGCGGTGCGGACGTAGTCCTGGTTCAGTGTTTCCAGCATGGTCGACCGGGTCATGCGCATCACGACGGCCATCAGCGGGAGCGCCAACGAGGCCACCGGCATCATCATCTGCTTGAGGTTCTCGACGGGGTTCTTGAACAGCCCCACGTAGAACAAGGACGGGAGCCACCGGAAGTAGCTGGCGCTCACCAGGATCATCAGGACGGCCAGCCAGAAGCTCGGCATGGACAGCCCGAACAGCCCCAGCAACCGCGCGACCACGTCGGTCGGCGTGTTTCGCCGGACCGCGGAGAGAATCCCAAGCGGCACGGCCACGACGACGGAGAGCACCATGGCCATGATCGCGACCTCGACCGTGATCGGGAGCGCGCGCCCCATCAGCAGCGAGACCGGGAGCCGCGACCGAAACGAGTACCCGAGATCCCCGCGCACCATGTCCCCCAGCCAGTGCAGGTACTGGATCGGCAGCGGATCGGTCAGGCCAAACATCTTCCGCAGCGTCTGCCTGACCTCAGGCGTCATGGTCCCCTCCTGCCCGACCCACATCGTCACGGCGTCGCCTGGGACGAGCCTGATGAGCAGGAAGATGAGCATCGAAAGTGCCAGCGCCGCCGCGAGGGTGGAGATCAGACGGCGCACCAGAAACGCCTTCATCCACCACAGGATATATCAACCGCTCAGAGAACTGAATGCGTGTACGCCGCACCCACTCTCTGGGAAAGGACCATCCCCATGACCCGCACCTTTCGAGAAGCCGACGCCACGCTCGAGCCGCTGCGTGGAAAGACCATTGCGATCCTCGGGTACGGCAACCAAGGTCGGGCTCAGGCCCTCAACCTGCGCGACAGCGGGATGACCGTGATCGTGGGCAACGCCGACGACGACTACGCCGCGCAGGCCAAACGGGACGGTTTCACCCTGCACACGATCGACGACGCCGCCAGACGCGGTGACATCGTCATGTCGCTGCTGCCCGATGAGGTGACGCCGGCGATCTACCGGGCGTCGATTCGGCCAGGTTTAACGAAAGGGAACACCCTGGTCTTTGCGTCCGGATACTGCGTGTGTTTCAATCAGGTCGTGTTCCCTCCCGACATCAACGTGATCATGGTGGCGCCGCGCACGGTGGGAGTCGCCGTGCGTGAGCACTATGTCCGGGGCCAGGGATTCCTGAGCTTCATCGACGTACACCAAGACGCCGATGGCCAGGCCTGGCCGCTCACACTGGCGCTGGCCAAAGCCATCGGATCGCTGAAGTCGTTTGCGCTGCACGTGAGCTTCAAGGACGAGACGGAGTTGGATCTGTTCACCGAGCAGGCGCTGGTCCCGGCGATTTCGGCGGCGCTCACAACGGCCGTCGAGGTCGCGGTGGCGGCAGGCTATCCCAAAGTCGCCACTGTCCTCGAGCTGTATCTCTCTGGCGAGATGGGCGACGTCCTGCACGAAGCCGCCAAGCACGGGTGGGTCGGTCAAACCGGGCTGCACTCGCCCACCAGCCGGTACGGGACCAAGAGCCGTCTGTCGCGTTTCTCGCCGCCCGACCTGCGGACGACCATGCAGGATGTGCTGGCCTACATCCGGTCGGGGAAGTTCGCGGACGAGTGGAACGCCGAACAGGCGGGCGGATACAAGGCGTTCACGGCCATGGACCAGGCGTTCAAAGAGACGCCGTTTGCGGAGGCCGAGCGCGAGGTCATGAAAGGTCTTGGCATGCGCGTGCCCGAGTAGCGAGCCAGATGGAACTCGACGGGCGCGCGGCCCTGGTCACGGGCGGCACCAGCGACATCGGCGCCGCCATCGTGCGGGCGCTGGCCCGGCGCGGCGCCAGCGTCGCGATCCACGGTTACCACAACGCAGCGAGCGCCCAGGCGCTCGCTGCGGAGCTTGGCACCCTCAGCCGGCGGTGCTGCGTCCTCCAAGCGGACCTGACGATCGCCGCCGATGTGCGGCGAATTGCCGCCGAAGCCGCCGCGTTCGCCCCCATTGACGTCCTGGTCAACAATGCGGGCACACCGATCAGGCGCGTCCACTGGACGGAACTGGATGCCCCATTTCTCGACCAGGTCTTCAACCTGAACTACCGCGCCGCGCTGTATCTCTGCCAGGCACTCACACCCGCCATGACGCGCCGTGGGAAGGGCGTCATCATCAATATCCTCTCGACCGCCGCGAATCTCGGCGGCACCGACACCGTGTTTGCGTATTCCTCAGCGAAGGGCGCGCTGTTGACCCTTACGCGGGCTCTGGCGCGGGTGCTGGCCCCACAGGGGGTCCGGGTCCTGGCCGTCTCGCCGGGCACGATCGATACCGGGTTTCAGCGCACGCTCACCAGCCCCGAGCAACTCGAGATGCTCCGACAGGGCATTCCCCTCGGCCGGATCGGACGCCCGGAGGAGATCGGCGAGGTCGTCGGCTTCCTGGCGACCGACGCTGCGAGTTTTGTCGTTGGCGAGACGGTGAACGTCAACGGCGGTCTCTACATGACCTGATCGCCCAACGCTACCGTATCACGCCACCTCAAGAATCATCTCGATCTCGACGGCGATGTTCCGCGGCAGGGCACCCATGCCGACGGCCGACCGCGCGTGGCGGCCCGAATCACCGTACAGTTGCACCAGCAGATCCGACGCACCGTTGATCACCTCGGGCTGGTGGCCGAAGTCGGGGGCGCTGTTGACCATGCCCAACAGCTTGACGACGCGCTTGACGCGGTCCAGATCTCCGAGGACCTCCCGCACCGACGCCAGACAGTTGAGGCACACGAGCTGAGCCGCTTTGTATCCATCGTCCACGGTCAGGTCTTTGCCGAGCTTGCCGGTGAAGAGATACTTGCCGTCGCGCGATGGACCGTGTCCAGAGACGAACAACAGGTTGCCCACCCTCACGGCGCGCACGTAGTTCGCGATCGGCCCCGGTGCGGTGGGAAGTTGCAATCCGAGCTCGGCGAGCTTGGCTTCGGCCTTCATCTCATGCCTCCTCATCAACTGTTGTCGGTGCTCAGGTTTTCGACGGCCGGTGCCTCGCGGCCTCGTGCCGGCCTCACACGCCGTGCGCCCAGCAGGATCGCCCGCCAGCTGCGCGTGATGGCGGCGCTGCTGCGCGCGTGGGAACAAGTTCAAACCACATCCATCCGTCTATCGAAAGACGCTCGAGCGGCTTGGGGTGCGGGGCGACGAGCTGCTGCATGTCGCCGGGTCGCCCACGGACGCCATGGGGGCCACCGCCGGGGGCATTCGCACCGTGTGGGTAAATCGGGGCGGCGACGCGCT
>CBRGMJ010000116.1:0-5746 GCA_967797525.1 uncultured bacterium
CGAAGTCGCGCGCGACCTTGAAGTTGACGTCGGCCTCCAGCAAGGCCAGACGTACCTCGCGCAGGATGGCGTCGACGTCCTCGGGACGCAGCACCCCCCGGCCCGTGACCTTCTTGAAGATCTCGCCGAGGCGGGCCTGTAGGCTCTCGAACATCAGCGTGTCTCCCGGGCCGCGGCCACGCGGCCCGCCGCCGCGCGCCGCGCCTCGTAGACGCGGTAGCCGGACTCGGCGCGCACTTGCGTGACCGTTCCAAACCGCGCGGCAATCAGCTTCGCGATGGTCTTTGCGCCCTGCGCGGTACGGGCGACCAGGTAGAAGCGCCCGCCGGGCCGCAGCACGCGCCAACCGTCATCGACAAAGGCCGTCACCGCACGCCGCCCGGCCCGGATCGGCGGGTTCGTCACGACGACGTCCATACACTCCGACCCGATCGCGGCGGCCCCGTCACCGATCATTACGTGCACGTTCGATACGCCGTGGTCAGCCGCATTCGTCTGGGCCAGCATTGCCGCACGTTCATTGATGTCGACGAGCCACGCCTCGCCCTTTGCGGCCAGCACGGCCGCCGTCAGACCGACGGCCCCGTACCCGCACCCCAAGTCGAGGACCCGGTCGCCCGGCGCAATCTGCATCGCGCCAATCAATAGCCGCGTCCCGGGATCGATGCCGCGCCCGGCAAAGACCCCGGATGCTACGCGAAACGCCCATGGTCGCCCGCGCAGGGTATCGCGGATGATCCTGAACTGTGCCGGCGAGCGTGGCGTACGCGTGAAGTAGTGATCGGCTCGGCGCGCGCCCCCGACCAGTCCCAGCGCAGACTCGAAACGGTCGAGGGAGGCCGTGGCCCGACGTAGCGCATCGTGCACAGCCTGACGCGAGACCCGTGCCTGTTCGGCGATTTCTCCCAGCGAGAGATCCTCCTGATAGTAGCGGCGCAGCAGCTCTCGCTGGCGCGGGGTCAGGAGGGCGCCGTAGACATCGAGCATCTGGTTCGCGCGGTCGCGTCCGAGAAGGGCGCGGTCGCCGGAGCGCATGTGTAAAGGTCCTCTCCTTGACAGGGTGATCCCCCGGTACGATACCGCACCGGACACATGTGGTCAAGACGGCAGGGTCGGTCGCGGACGGTACTACGAGGCGAGCAGGGCGGCGGCGAACGCCGCCGGCTCGAAGGGGTCAAGGTCGTCCAGACCCTCGCCCGTGCCGACGAACGCAATCGGGACGTTCAACTCGCGAACAACGGCCACGGCGATGCCGCCCTTGGCCGTGCCGTCGAGCTTCGTGAGCGCCAGACCCGTCAACCCCACGGCCCGATGAAAATGCCGGGCCTGGGCCAACCCGTTCTGGCCCGTCGTCGCGTCGATCACGAGTAACCGCTCGACCGGTGCGCCGGGCAGTGCGCGACCAATCACCCGGTCCACCTTTTTGAGCTCCTCCATGAGATTCACCTTCGTGTGCAACCGGCCCGCCGTATCGACGATCAAGACATCGGCCCCGCGCGCCTGCGCCGCCTGTGCGGCATCGAAGACCACCGCCGCAGGATCGGCCCCTTCCCGGTGACGGATCACCGAGGCGCCGACCCGCTCGCCCCAAACCTCCAGTTGCTCGATGGCCGCGGCCCGAAACGTGTCGCCGGCGGCCAGCAGCACCCGCCGGCCCTCGCCGCGCAGGCGGTGCGCCAGTTTGCCGATCGTGGTCGTTTTGCCCGACCCGTTGACGCCCAGGATCATCACGACGGCCGGCGGCGGATCGAGACGGAGCGTGTGGGGCGTGCCGAGGAGTTCGGTGATAATGGCCACGAGGCCCGCGCGCAGTTCCTCAGACGTACGCGCACCCGAGGCCTGCTGGCGCAATCGTGCGGCGATCTCGGCGGACAACGTGGCGCCAACGTCGGCCTGGATGAGCGCCTCTTCGAGTTCGGTGAAAAAGCGCTCATCGAGCGGACCCGCGAGCAAGGCGTCGACGCGGGCGCCCAGCGCCTCGCGCGTGCGAGCCAGCGTCGCGCGCAGCCGGCCCAGAAAACCGGGACGTTCCGCCATCCGCTTCCAGCCGCACCCGGCGCGCTACTCGGCCGGGAGGGCCACCGTTTCGCGCTGATGATCTTCGGCGCCGGTGGTGGACCCATTGACGTCTGCAGACGCGACCAGCCGGACTGAGACGAGCGACGACACCCCCGGCTCCTGCATCGTGACACCGTACAGCACGTCGGCCGCCGCCATCGTCCCCTTGTTGTGCGTGATGATCAACACCTGCGTCTGCTGCGCCAGGTCTCGCAAGAGCGTGGTGAATCGGCGCGTGTTGGCGTCGTCGAGAGCGGCTTCGACTTCGTCGAAGATGCAGAATGGGCTTGGATGGACGCGGAGCATCGCAAAGATGAGCGCCAGCGCCACGAGCACGCGCTCACCGCCGGACAGCGCGACGAGCGCCCGGCGTGCCTTGCCGGGTAGCTGCGCCATGACCTCCAGACCGGGCTCGGCTCCGTCCTCCGTTTCCACGAGTTCGAGATGACCCTCCCCGCCTTCGAAGAGGCGCAGGAAGAGCCGGCTGAACTCCTGGTCGACTTCTTCAAACGTCTTCCGGAAGCGCACGCGGAGCCCGACGTTGATGAGGGAAATCGCCTCGCGCAAGGCCGCGCCGGACTGGTGAAGATCGGACGTCTGTGCGCGCAGCGCCTCAAGCCGTCCGGTGATGGCAGCGTACTCGTCGATCGCACGGAGGTTGACCGGGCCCAGCTCCCGCAAGGCCGTCCGCAGCGTCTCCAACCGCTGCTGGGCGTCGTCCCGGCTCGTGTCGAGGCGACGCGTCGCCGCAACATCGAGCGTCACGCCGAACTCCTGCTGCAGGCGCCCCGCCGCCGCACCCAGTTCGGCCTCGGCCTGCGCGTGCCGCACCTCGGTGCGATGGAGCGCGGCCTCAGCGTCGTGCTCCGCGGTTTGTGCCGCCAGGTGGTCGGCCTGGTGCGCGGCTGCAGCGTCCCGCAGCTCGGCGCGTCGGCTGTTGATGATCTCGAGTTCGGCTTTGCCTGACGCCTGTGCCGCGAGCAACGCCTGGTGCGCATCTGTCGCCCGCACGCGGCGCGCCTCAACGGCTGAGGCCTCGATGGCGAGCCGGGCGGTGGCGACCCGGAGCTCATCCAGGCGGCGACCGAGGTCGGTGATGGATACCTCGCGGTCCTCCACGAGTCGCTGCAATGTCTCGCGCCGGCCGTCCAGCGTCACGAGGGCCATCTGCCGGGCGGCAACCTCCGCAGCCGTCGACTCGCGTGCCGCGCCGAGACGCGCGGCGTCCGCCTGTCGCGCGAGCATATCGTCTTCGAGCCGCCTGTGCTCACCTTCGAGCTCCCGTGCCTGCGCGTCGAGCCGCGACACCTCATCGGTGAGCCTGCGCAACTCCTCCGCGCGCGGGCGGTCCTCAGCCGCGAGCGTCTGACGGTCATCGGCAAGCCGGCGCACTTCGAGGTCCAACCGGTGGAGATGCTGGAGGCGCTCGTTGAGGACACCCGCGGCGCGATCCGCGCCGCCCCGCGCCTCAGCCAGTCCCTCTTCGGCGGCGCGCAGGCGGGCGGCCGCAGCGGCACGTTGCTCGGCGACCCCGGCCCGGCGCTGCGCGACGCGCCCAAGCGCCTCGCGCAGACTCGCGATCGTCTGCCCACGCCCCAACGGTCCCGCTTCCGCGGCGGTCCATCCCCGAATCGACACGACCCCATCCGGTGACAACAGGACGCCGTCTCGCGTTACGGCGCGACCGGCATACCCCGAGGCGCGCAATGTCCACGCCGCCGCCAGGTCGCTCACGATGGCGACGTCGCCAAGCAGTGATTCGACGAGCCGTTGACCGTCGCCGTTCGACGCGACGCCGCCGGCGATACGGACGACGTCGGCCGCGCGCGCAACGATCGCCCCGTTGCCGCGCGACACGTCACCGGGCGACGCGCCGGTGTGTCTGGGCCGCACGGTGTCGAGGGCCAGGACGGTGGCCGCGCCGCGCGCATCGCTACTGAGGAATTCAACCACCGCACCGATCTGCGCGCGGCGTTCCACCACCAGACAATGAAGCCGGCGCCCGAGCGCCGCGGCGATCGCCGGCCGATGGACATCCGCCACTTCCAGCGCATCGGCCACGGCCCCACGCAACCCGGGGAAGCGCTCCGGCGCGGACCGCGACTCGAGCAAGACCGCGCGGACGCCTTCCTCGAATCCCAAGAATTGCTGGTGCGCCTCCTCCAAGGACGCCAGACGCGCACGCACGCGCTCTTCCTCCACGTCGACGGCGTGAGAGTCTTCGACGAGCGCCGCCAGTTCCGCGCGCCGCGATTCGATCGCGCGCCCGTGCGCCGCGATGACGGTGTCAGCAGCCTGCACGGCACGGCGGGCCTCCTTGAGCGCCGCATCTGCCGAGTGGTGTTCCTCGCCGACGCGCGCCGCAGCACGATCCACCGCCGAGGCCTTCTCGGCCAGCGCGTCCACCGTCTGGGTGAGCATCTCCGCCCGCGCGCGCAACCCCGCGAGATCGTTGCGGATCTGGCCCATGGCCCGCGCGGCGTCCGTCGCGCCGGCGCGCGATTGCTGGAGCCGGCCCTGCGATTGTCGTTCGTCGTCAGAGACGCTGACCAGGCGCACTTCGGCCTGCGTCAGCCCCTCTGAGAGGATCCCACGCTCACGATCGGCCGCATAGGCTTCCTGCTTGAGCGCGGCGGTCTCGAGCTGCAGCCGCTCGACGGAGTCCGTCAAGCGTCGCCCATCGACCGCAACGTCTTCACGCCTCGCACGCAGGCCTTCGGCCTGCGCCCCCAGGGCCTGCGCCTCGGCCGCAAGCGCGCTCGCCCGCTCCGCTCCTTCGAGCAGGGCCTGCTGGCCACGTTCGAACGCGGTGTTTGCCGCGGCCAGATCGGCGTCGACCGACGCGATCATTGCGGCCGCCGTTGCGACTCTCGCCGCAGCAGCGGACAGCGCGTCGCGGTCGCTCTGCACCTGAGCGCTCAACCGGCGGACGGCGCCCAACAACCGCCGCGCCTCGTCGGCGAACAGCGCCAACTCGAGATCCCTCACGTCATCGGTGTACTGGCGGTGTCGTGCAGCCGCCTCGGCCTGTGCGGCAAGCGACTGCTGCTGCGTCTCCAACTCCGCGGCGACGTCGGAGAGTCGGTCGAGATGACCCTGTGCGTGCCCGAGCCGCCGTTCGGCCTCCAGGCGCTGCCGCTTGTGGCGCGCCAGACCCGCCGCCTCCTCGAGCCACTGACGACGCTCAACCGGCGTGGCCCGAAGTACAGAGTCGACCTCACCCTGGCCGATCAGCGCATAGGACCGGCCCCCGAGGCCGGTGCCGAGGAACAGCATCTGGATGTCACGGAGACGGCAATCTGTCCCGTTGATCCCAAACTCGCCGTCACCACCGCGAGTCACCCCACGGGACACGGCGATCTCGCTGTATTCGAGCGGCAGCAGCCCGGACGAGTTGTCGAGGGTCAGCGCGACCCGCGCTAGGCTGTGCGGCCGCCGCGATGCGCTGCCGGAGAAGATGATGTCTTCCATCCGCGCGCCCCGAAGCATGCGCGCGTTGGTCTCACCCAGCGCCCAGCGGATGGCGTCCATGATGTTGCTTTTCCCGCTGCCGTTGGGGCCGACAATGGCGGTCACCCCTGGGTGGAATTCCAGTTCGGTGCGGTTGACGAACGTCTTGAAACCGATCAACTCGAGGCGCCTGAGCTGCACGCGTCCTCTCCTCCTCAACTCGACCCGGCAGTGAGGA
>CBRGMJ010000117.1:0-5740 GCA_967797525.1 uncultured bacterium
CGGCGGGCGCGCGGACATCATGCGGCTCTTCGATCCCGGTCGCGCCGGGGCGATGGTGCAGTCCGGGACGTTCAACGCCAACCCTGTCACCGTCGCAGCGGGCATCGTGGGCCTGGAACTCTTGACGGCGGCGGAAATCGAACGCATCAATCGTCTCGGCGAAGGGCTGCGGAGCGGATTACAGACCCTGTTCGACGGCGCCGGGGTGGCGGCCCGGGTCACGGGCGTCGGATCGCTGCTGACGGTCCTGTTCACCGACCGCGACATCGTGAACTATCGCGACACGGCCACCGCCGACCGAGAGTTGACCGAGGCCTTTCACCTGGCCTGGCTCAATGCCGGCCTCTTCTCGGCGACCCGGGGGATGATGGCACTAAGTCTGCCGATGACCGACGATGAAGTGCGCGAGGCGCTCACGGTGACACGAGCCGCGCTCGACGTGCTGGGCTCAGTGCGCTGATCCGCCGGCTACATCCCGGCTACATGGGCGAAAGCCCGTCAATCCGCCGGCCGGCCTGCAGGACGAGGCCGACGCGCTGTAGGCACGTGACGTCCGTCAACGGGTCGCCGTCGACGCTGATCACATCGGCCAGCTTGCCCGCCTCGAGGCTGCCCACCTGATCGCTCATGCCGATGGCCTCGGCCGCCCGCCGCGTGCCGGCCAAGATGGCGTCGTGGGGATCGGCACCCCATTCGACCACTTTCGCGATCTCCCACCACATCAGACCGTGCATCGAATCCGTACCCACGGCCCACCTGACGCCGCTCTCTAGCACAGCCGTGAAATTCTCTCGGGACTTCTCGCGTGACTCCCTGAGTTTGGCCATGATCGACGGCACATGGCCGTCGCCCTTCTCGATGCCGTCGGGATGCCCGCCGACCGCGTTGTTGGTTACCAGCCAGATGTTGCGGCGACGCATCTCGACCAGGTCGTCGAGGTCGCAGAGCTTGCCGTGCTCGATCGTGTCGACTCCGGCCTCGATCAAGATGCGCACGCCGGGGCCGCCGTGCGCATGCACCGCGACGGGTTTGTTGTTGCGGTGCGCTTCCTCGACGGTCACGTCGACTTCGTGCCGCGAGTATGCGTACCAGCGAGAGGCGGTGCCCTTGCTCGACACGCCCCCCGTCATGAACAGCTTGATAAGATCGGCGCCCCTCGCCACGTTCTCTCGGATATGCCGCCGGATCTCGTCTTCCCCGTCTGAGAACGTGAGCGCCGCGCCGTGACCATTGCGTGCGGTGATCGGTCGCGTGGCGACCAGCAGCCGCGGCCCGGGCAGGTTGCCGGCAGCGATCGCGTCGCGCAACTCGACGTCGATGAAGTGCTCCTCACCGACGACCCGCATGGTCGTCACACCAGAGCGCAGGTCGGTACGGAGATTCTGGACGGCGCGGATCATTGCCGGTGCGGGTGGCTGCCGCAACTGCCCGATCTGATCTCCAAGACCCGGAATGATCGAGGCGTGTGAGTGGGCGTCCACGAGCCCAGGCAGAACCGTCTGTCCCCCGCAATCGATCACCTCGGTGCCGGGCGGGACCTGGACCTGTGCCTGCGTGCCGACGGCTTTGATGCGCTCGCCTTCGATGAGGACAACTCCCTGCTCGATGGGAGCCTTTCCGGTTCCATCGAGAATACGTCGTGCCTTGATCGCAACCGGCATACCCTCACCCCGGGTGAATGTTCTCAGCGACAATCTTCTCCGCGGGCCGGGGAACTCCCGGCTCAGGGACGGCGCAGGATCATCAGCACCGCGGCCGCCGCGGGCGCGAGTCCCGCGATCGCAAACATCTCTCCCAGCCCGACCGCGCGGCCAATGAACCCTCCCCCGATGGCGCCCGCCGCGATCCCGATCTCGTGAAAGACGCCCAGCGTGCCCATGGCCGCGCCACGGCTGTCGTCCGGTGCCATGTCGGCGGCCATCGCGTAGAGCGACGGCATGCCCGCGCCGAGCCCGATTCCACACAAGGCGGTGGCGGCGAACAGCCACCAGCCGGAGAGTCCCGCGATCGCCCACATGCTTGCCGCAGCGGCGAGCATTGACGGCAAGATCACCGCTGACCGTCCGTACCGATCGGAGAGACGACCGGCGACCAGCTGCGCCAGGAACACGCCCACCGCAAACGCGATGAACACGAGCCCGGGGTTACCGAGACCGCGCCGGCCTGCGTGCACCGGGAGGAGGGCGAAACTGACGCCGAACGGCACCATGATCGCCACCAGCAAGATCCCCGGCAGCACAGCCGCCCGATGAAACACACGCCGGTGCCGGCCCTGCGCGGGGACACGGCGGATCGAGCGCAACGGCCACGCCAGGATCACGCTGATCAGCCCCACGGCGACGCACAGACCGAACAACGCGCGATAACCGGCCGCTTGGACGACGGCCACCCCCGCGGACGGTGCGAAGCCCTGCGCGAATGTGTGCCCGATCCCATAGAGGCTGAGGGCTTCGGCGCGTCGCTCCGGGGGGTTCAGGTCGACGGCGAGCGACTGTGTGGCGGTGCTGAAGAAGGCGACTCCGATGCCGCTGATGGCGCGAACCGCCTGTACGAGCGGGACCACGCCGGCGCTTCCGTACGCCAGCGCGCAGAGCGGGTACAGCGCGATGCCGATCAGCAGGGGCGGCACGCCGCTACCGGCCACGTCGATCCACCACCCGGCGACGGCTCGAAACCCCAGCGCCACACTCGCCACGGAGCCACCCAACAACCCGATCTGCGCGTCGTCGGCGCCCAGCGACGCGGCGTAGAGCGGCAGGCTTGCGGTCAGCAGGTGAAAGCCGAAGCTCGCCGTCAAACCCACCAGACAGAGCCTGAGAAACGGACTGTTAGCCACCGGCCGCTTTCTTCATGATCGGATCCAAGACCGCATCAAGATAGGCCTGCCCACCGTCGAGCGCGCCCGCCGCGTGCGTCCCCACGATCTCGTCGAATCGTGGCGCGACGCGCTGCTCAAGGTCGTGGAGGCGACCGGCGCGGAGACCCTCCACCGGCCACTGCCGGGGCGCCAGACGGTCGGCGTTGACGAACATCCAATCGGCGAACAGTTTGATCTGTAGAATGGCCAGCACCGACCAGTAGCCGTCTCGGCGGCGGGCCGCCAGACCGTCGGCATCCTTCCGTTCGAAGGCCACCGCCTCGCCATCGGTGGTCTTGACTTCGATGGCGTACCTTTCGTGTTCGCTTGCCACATCGATGTCGACGCCCTGGACCCCGCGTTCAACCATGATGCCGTACCCCGCCGCGTGGAACGCGAGTGCGAGCAGCTTCTGGCACAGTTTGCCGAATTCGAGCCGGTACCGCTCACGGAGTTGCAGCAGCCGCTCGAACGTCTCTATCGTCATCGGGCGAGGTCAGCCGACCTCAATCCGCGGCCCGCGCGTGGGAGACCACTCTGAGAACCGCAGCACGTGTTTGACGGGGACGATCAGCCGGCGCAACATCTCCTCCAGTTCGCGGTCCATCGTGCTGACAATGACCATTTTCTCCTTGAGGAAGTCGTTGAGCAGTTCAACCAACTGTCGCTTGTGGGCGCTCCCGAGACTTTGCGACGGGTCATCCAGCATGACGAACCCAAGCCGACCGGCACCCTCACCTGACCGTGAGAGGCCGAGGAAGATCGCCAGCGCCAGCGCATTCATGTCGCCCTGGCTCAAGATCGGTACAAGATCGCGGCCATCAGGACCGCTGAAGAGGTACAGGTTCTTTCCAGCCGCGTCGGCCGTCACCTGCAGCCGGAGCCCCGTGATCGCGGGATGATTCGTCAAGAGGCGAAACCCGGCGTCGATCCGCTCTTGCGCCTCTTCGATCTTGCGGCGGGCGTACTCGTTTGCATCGCGCCCGACCGCCAGTTTGACGCTCTCAACGTCGGAGATCCACCGCGCCAGATCGTCGCGCAACGTCTCCAGACGCCGAAATTCGAGCGTATCCCTAATCTGTTCTACGCTGCGTCGCTTCTCCTCGACGACGATGACCTGGACGGCGCTGTCGAGTCGTTCGAGATCTTCCTCGACGCGGTCCAGCACCTCCCTGCGCGCTTCGATGGCCTCCTGTGTGCGCCCCAGCGCCTCATCAATGGTCTCCAGGTCGCGGTTGACGAGGGCCAGCGGATCGGCAAACAGATCGAGGGGCCGCTCTAGAGCCGCCGCGACGTCGGCCTTGGCCTTTCCGAGTTGCGCCTCGATGGCGGCGGCCGCTTTGGTGAGTCTGTCATGCTCGGTCAGCGCTTCGCGCAGATGCTCTCCCTGCGTCTCCAGAGTCTTGCGGGCGTCTTCGGCCCGCCGGACATCGCCGGCGGTCGCGCGCTCATACTCGTCCTTCAGGTGCCCGAGCAGGTTCTCCGCGCGGTTGCCGCACAGCGGGCACGTCCCGACGCCGTCCCGTGCGCCCGCCGTCTCGAGTACTGCCAACGCCTCGCGCACGAGACTACGCCTGGCGTTGGCCTGTCTCGCCGTGATCCTGGCCTGCTCTGTATCCTTCTGGACCTGCCGCAGCGTTGCGGTGAGCGCGTCGACGCCGCCTGATCCGGTCGTCATCGCGCTGAGCGCCTTCGCGGCGTCCTCACGGCGCTTCTGGAGTGACTCGTAGTCAGCCTGCAGCGTTTGCAGTTGCCTGCGCCGCGCCAGCAGGCGAGCCTGTCCTTTGGCCTCGGGAATCTCAGCGGACAATCGCCTCAGATCGGCGCGCGCCCACTTGATGAATGCGGCCAAATCCTCCCACGAGGTCGGGGGGGCCTGCGCCGGCGCGCGGGCGCCGATGGCGCGCGCACATTCCTTCAACTCTGTGTGCACGTCGGCGGCGCGGGACAACGCCGCCGTACGCGTGAGGTCCTGGGGTGTCAGACCCTTCTGCGCGGCCTCGCGTTGTTTCTCCAACAGATCACCGCGCCGTGCGTGGAGCGTCGTCTGGACACCCTGGAGAAAACCGTTGTACGTTTGGACGATCTGCCGTTGGATCATGCGCAGCTTCGCCTCGTCGATCCCGGCCACCAGGTTGCGGTGTGCGGCCAGTCCGAGGAGGCGATCGAGCGCATCATTGCGACGCCTAGGCTCATCGGTGAGCAATGCCCGTATCACTTCCTGGTGCTGGTAGACGGTCGTGGTGAAGTCGCGAAAGGAGGTGCGCAGCAGCCGGCGCAGCGCCTGCTCGGCATCGTCTCCTGTGAGCGTCCGCCCATCGGGAAGCGCCAGCGCGACGTCCTGCTGCGGCTTCGCCTTCCGTGCGAGCATTCTCAGCGACCGCCTGAGGACAAGGGCCGAAGCACCGTCGTGCAGGTGGAGTTCCACAAGGACATCCGGCCCCGCCAGGTGGCGGTTGGGAATTTCCCAGTTGATGCGTTCACGGATCCCGGAACTTCCTCCGTAGCACTCCTCGCCGTACAGGCACCACTCGATGGCATTGAGGGTTGAACTCTTGCCCTGGTGATTTTCGCCAAGCAGCAGCACAATAGGCGCGCCGAACACGATATCCTGCTCGGCAGCAAACCCACGAAAGCCCCGGACCCTGAGTCTGACAGGCTTGAGCATCGCTACCGGGTGTCGCCGTGCACGTAACGCTGAAGAGCTTTGATCAGTGCGGCGCACTCTCGTTCGAACGTGGTGGCACGTTGCGTCAGGAGCCTGGTGACGCGGGGCTCATCTCCCTGCTCGAAGGCGTCGATGATTTCCCGCAGGAGTTCTCGGCGCCGCGGCAGATCATCGGGCGCAACTGCCAAACCGGCGTCGGTAAGCCGATAGTGCTC
>CBRGMJ010000118.1:0-5735 GCA_967797525.1 uncultured bacterium
CGACGCCGTCGGCGCCACCACTCGTCTGCAGGCCCCGATAGCAGCCAACCCCGGCGATAATGATCCCGAACACGGCGGCCTTGATGAGGCCGACGTACACATCATAGCTGTAGAGAAATTGCCGCATCGACCCCCAAAACGTCCCCGAGTGGATCCCCGCGCCGGTCGCAACGAGGTAGCCGCCTATCCCGCCGACGATGTCGGCCAGCACCGTGAGCGCCGGCATGGCCATCGCCGCGGCGAGCAAACGGGGCACCACCAGGAACCGCACCGGGTTGGTCGCCAGCACGCGCAGCGCGTCGACCTGTTCGGTGACCGTCATGGTCCCAATTTCGGCGGCGATGCCCGCACCCACGCGGCCGGCCAGCGTGATCGCCGTGAAGATGGGGGCGGCCTCACGCGCCAGCGAAATGCCGACGAGGCCACCGACGTACCCCTGCGCGCCAAACCTGAGGAAGGTGGTCGAAGTCTGGAACGCCAGCACCATCCCGCTGAACGTCCCGGTGACCAGGATGATCACCCCGGAGTCCCACCCGATGCGTTTGACCTGCTCGATGGTCTGGCCCAACTCCAACCGGCCGCGGAGTATCCAGCCAAGGGCCTGAAGCATCATCGCGGAGGCGCGGCCCACATCCGCCAGACTCCTCAGGGCGCTGGCGCCGAGGATGGTGAGCATCGAGAGGGGCGGTGGTGCAAGCGGTTGTTCACTCATACGGCACCTCCTTGGGTGACATCTTTCGGTAACATCAGGCGGTCCTCCCTGCTGACGAGCTCAGCTGATTGACGCTCCTCGCCCGCCGGTGCTATACTCCGTCCGGTCGTGCAGGCGGAAGTAGAAGCCATCCGCTTCTCACCCGAGCGCCCGTGGGCAGGGTCGGTGTGTCTCGGGTCGCCGTGGTACCGGCGACGCTATGGGGATGGCTCATGCCGTCCCCTTTCTACTTTCCCGGTTTGCAACGACATTTCCGCGTCATGATTGTTGAGGAGGGCGAAACGGTATCGAGCGCGAGACAAGAATCAACGATCGGATCCGGGTGCGGGAAGTACGGTTGATCGGCCCCAACGGCGAGCAGCTGGGTGTGGTGCCGACGCGTGAAGCCCTGGCCAAAGCGCAGGAAGCCGTGATGGATCTCGTCGAGGTGGCGCCGACGGCCAACCCGCCCGTCTGCAAGATCATGGATTTTGGGCGGTACAAGTACGAGCAGAGCAAGCGCGACCACGTGGCCCGCCGTCGCTCCAAGGGCGGCGACCTGAAGGGCATGCGGATGAGTCCAAAGATCGGCGAGCATGATCTTCAGGTGAAGACCAGACAAGTCCGTGAGTTCCTGAAGGACGGCAACAAGGTGCGTGTGGCAATGTGGTTCCGCGGGCGGGAGATGGCCCATCCAAAGGTTGGCGAAGCGATCCTGCTTCGCATGGCCCAGGATCTCACCGATGTCGGCGTCCTGGAGCGCATACCGCTCCTCGAAGGTCGCAACATGATCATGATCATGACCCCCAAGAAGGGGTAGAGTGGGAGTTCGAGTGTGAAGAAGTCGAAGACGCATCAGGGGACCGGAAAGCGCATCGGCGTGACCGGCTCGGGGAAGTTGACCCGCGGCCGCCAGCATGGGGGGCATCTCAAAGTGAAGAAGCGTCCCAAGCGCAGGCGGTCGCTCCGCCAGGTGGTTCCGGTGCACCCGGTGGACGAGGAACGGATCCGCGCCCTGCTCCCGGGCGTCTGACGGCGTCTGCGCAGCGAGCGTGCGCTAAGAAGCGCTTGCGCTAGCAGCGCGTGCGCTAACCAGCGGAAGGTGGGACGGCTATGGCACGAGTGAAGCGAGGCATCACCGTCAGGCGCCGGCACAAGAAGATTCTCCGGCTGGCGAAAGGGTACCGGGGCGCGAAGAGCCGCTGGTACAAGCTCGCCAACCAGTACGTGGTACGAGCGCTCGCCCGCGCGCTGGTCGACCGGCGGTTGCGCAAGCGGCAGTTCCGGCGTCTCTGGGTGGTACGCATCAACGCCGCCGCCCGCAGCAGCGGCGTGTCGTACAGCCGCCTGATCAGCGGGCTGCGCAAGGCCGGAATCACGATCAATCGCAAGGTGCTGGCCGACCTCGCGGTGCGCGATCGCGCGGCGTTTGATCAGCTGGTCGCTCGGGCGAAGGAGCGTCTACAGCCATAGCCGCGTAGCAGTAGCGGCGGCGGGTCGGGCCGGGTCAACCCGGCCCTGACTTCTTAAGGGAGTCGTTCCTCGGATGGCCAGCACGGTCGTCGTCCCACGGCGTCTGCACGCCGGCCGGCTGCGGCTCAATCCGGCCCAGACGATCCTGCTCGGTTTCGCCGCGCTCATCCTGGTCGGCGGGGCGTTGCTGAGTCTTCCCATCGCCGCAGAAAATGGCCAGCGCACCCCGTTCTTGACCGCGCTCTTTACCGCGAACTCCGCCACCTGCGTCACGGGTCTCGTCGTTGTCGACACGGCCGATCACTACTCCCCCTTTGGCGAGCTGGTCATCATGCTGCTGATCCAGGTCGGGGGATTTGGGTACATGACGTCATGGGCGTTGCTGGCGATGCTGCTGGGGTGGCGAATCGGACTGCGGGAGAGGATCATTCTCACCGAGGCCCACAACCTCTATCAGATGGGCGGGATCGTGCGGTTCACCCAACGGCTCATTCTGCTTGCGTTGTCGATCGAGGCGATCGGCGCGGCGATCCTGGCGTTGCGCTGGGTGCGCGAGATGCCTGTGGGCCGCGCGATCTACCTGGGGATCTTTCACAGTATCTCCGCCTTCAACAACGCCGGTTTCAGCCTGATGGGCGGGTTTCGGAGCCTGACCGGATACGTGGGCGACCCCGTGGTCTCACTCACGATCGCCGGCCTGGTCGTCGTTGGGGGCCTCGGGTTTAGCGTGTTGTTTGACCTGCGCTCGCGGCGGCTGACACTGCACTCCCGGACCGTGCTGTTGTCCACCGCTATCCTGATCGTCGGGGGCGCAGTCTTGATCTGGCTGTTTGAGTTCAGGAACCCGAAGACCCTGGGCGGGTTGTCCGCGCCGGTGCAGGCGCTGGCCGCGCTCTTTCAGGCGGTGACGCCGAGAACCGCGGGGTTCAGCACGGTGCCGATCGGGGCCCTGGCGCAGTCCACGCTCATGCTGATCGTGGCATTGATGTTCATCGGCGCCTCACCCGGCGGGACCGGTGGCGGCATCAAGACCACGACCTTCATCGCACCGCTTGCCGTCATCTGGAGCACCATTCGGGGCGCCAACGAGCCCGTGCTCTTCCGCCGACGGTTGCCGGTCTTCGTGATCTACAAGGCCGTGACGATTGCGCTGGTCTCTGTGGCCTTTGTCGTCACGATGACCGTGCTGCTGGTCGAGGTCGAGCGGCGTGACTTCCTGTCGAGCCTGTTCGAGGTGACATCGGCGTTTGGCACGGTGGGGCTCTCGACCGGTATCACACCCGACCTGTCGACCTGGGGCCGGTTGATCGTCATGATGACGATGTTCAGTGGGCGGGTGGGCCTGCTGACGATTGTGTATGGATTGGCTCGGCAGCAGCGACCGCTTCGTGTCCGGTATCCGGAAGAGCGGGTGTATCTCGGCTAGAGATGGGAGTTCGACCATGAGCGAGTATGCCGTCATTGGAATGGGGCGGTTCGGCCGGAGCGTGGCCGCCACCCTCACGCAGCTCGGCCATCAAGTCATGGCCATCGACAAGGATGAAGAAGCGCTGCGCGAGGTGACCGACGACGTCACCCACGCGGTGCAGATCGACTCCACCGATGCGGACGCGCTGCGCAGCATCGGGATCGGGAACTTCGACGCGGTCGTCGTCGCGATCGGCGACTTCATCCAGGAGAGCATCCTGACCACGCTCCTATTGAAGGAACTCGGGTGCAAGAGGATCATCGCCAAAGCCGTCGATGACCTACAGGCGAAGGTGCTCGAACGAGTGGGCGCCGACCTCATCGTGCGCCCCGAGCGCGAGATGGGCGCGCGAATCGCGCACCAGCTGGCGTCGCCCGGCGTGCTGGACTTCATGGAAGTGTCTCCCACGTTCTCGATCGAAGAGCTGAGCGTGCCCGACCGCTTGTCGGGTCGCTCGCTCAAAGATCTGGATCTGCGCGCCCGGTATGGCGTGAGCGTGCTGTTGATCCGCCGCGACGGGCAGTTGCTCATCTCGCCCGATGGCGAGACGCAACTGCGCGCCGGCGACGTGCTCGTCGTCGTGGGCGAGAACAAGCAGCTTTCCAAGCTGGAGAGTTCCCTCTAGATTCATGGGGTGATCACGTCCACGCGCCACCCCGTCGTGGCGGCCTTTCGCCGGCTGGCCGACGCGCCCCGCCGTGATGCGGACGATCGCATCCTGCTCGACGGCTACCATCTGATCAGCGAGGCATTGGCCGGGGGGATTGACTTCGACCGGGTCCTCGTCGACCCTAATCCGGTTGACGCGCGGCGCGTTTCGCTCGCCGAGCGACTCCGGGCGGCGGGCGCACGCGTTCACGCTGCCTCCCCGCGCGTCGTCCAGGCGGCCGCGCAGGTCGACACGAGCCAGGGGATCGTGGCCATCGCGCGGCGTCCGGCCCCGGGCGCGACGACGGTCCTGGAGACGGTCGATCTCTTCCTGCTCGTCGCCGATCAGGTGCAGGATCCAGGGAACCTTGGGACGATGGTGCGCACCGCCCTGGCCGCAGGGGCCACGGCGATGGCGATCACGCCGGGCGGCGTCGATCCGTACAACGCGAAGGTGCTCCGGGCGACGGCCGGGGCGATCTTTGGGCTTCCGCTGGTCTCCATGGACGCCGCGTCACTGAGCGGCACGCTCGGGCAGCACGGGGTGCGTATGCTAGTCGCGGATGCCCGGGGATCGGTGGACTATCGTGAAGCCCGCGTTGACCGTCCGGTGGCGATTATCGTCGGGAACGAGGCCCGCGGCCCGGACCCTGTGTGGTCCGCGGTGGGGACCGGCGTGCGCATCCCGCTGCTTGGTCAGGTCGAGTCGCTCAACGTCGCGGTCGCCGCGGCACTGCTCGTGTACGAGGTCGCGCGCCGGGGTGCGACCCCCAGCTAGATCGGCAACCTCGCCCACCTGGCGCGCGTATTCCTTGCGAGGAATTCCCCGCGTGTGGTATACTCGCGTCCGTCATGGAACCCAGCTGGTCTGCAGTGCTGTGCTGGCGTGTGTTCGAGGCAACCGGATCGGTCTGGGCATACCTGGGCTATCGCAGGTGTCTGAGAGCGATCACGATCGGCTGGGTCTCGCTGAACTGACGCACGCAAGACGTTGACGGAGACGAGTACCGCGGAACCGGCTCGCTCCTGCGCCGCGCGCAGGGGAAGGGAGTGGGGGGCGCCGACTGCAACCCTCCTCGAGCGAGGTCGCGGGAACTTCACTCCCGAGTCGCCGGGGTGAACGCGGAGCATCGCTACTAGGCCCGGCCGGCATCCCGCCGATAGCTGGGATCGAGCGGATCGGACCTGTGTGCCGATCCCCAAGGGTGGTACCGCGGAGGCAGCGCTTTCGTCCCTGGGACGGAGGCGCTGCAGTGTTTTGATCAGGGAGGGTCGTGTGTCCGACGAGGTCGATCGCTTGATGGAAGATACCGGGGCGGCGGTCCGCGCCGCGGCGACGCCGGAGGATCTCGAAGCCGTCCGCCGCGGCGCGCTGGGCCGGCGCGGGACGCTGGCCGGGTTGATGGCGAGGCTACCCCGCATGCCTGAGACCCAGCGCGCCGCGTTTGGCGCGCG
>CBRGMJ010000119.1:0-5730 GCA_967797525.1 uncultured bacterium
CGGCGAATCTTGCGCACCAGATGCATGAGTGTGGGTTCGTTCCCTTTGTGGCCGTTGAAGAGGGCGATATGCGCAAACCCATGATCAATAAGACATTGCACGACGTCTTCGACAAACCGGAACAGCGTTTCGGACTGCAGCGTCACCACGCCCGGAAACTTGCGAAAGTATTCGGAGTAGCCGAAAGGCAGCGGTGGGATCACCACGTCGCCGGTCTCGCGCGCCACCCGCACGGCCATCTCTTCCTCGACGAGATAGTCGCCCATCGGTGCATGCGGTCCGTGTTCTTCTGTAGAGGCCATCGGAAAGATTGCCGCTGCTCCGCGCTTCAGGGCGGCTTCTACATCCCGCCAGGACATTTCCGCCGTACGTACCCTCTCCACCCAGTGCTCCTCTGCTCCGTCCGCCGCTACCCTCCCGCGCCACCCACGGCGGGCGGCCAGCGCCCAACACCGGCACCACCGCGAGGATCCGCGCCGGCCTCTAACTCGTCGGTATCGGGTCGGATCAAGATCGCTTGTACCCGCGCCATGTAGGTGGTGCGGCGCACCTCATTACCCATGGTCCTCAGTGCCTCCACGGTTGCCTCGGGAAAATGAGGCTCCATGAAAATGATCTGTCGTTCCTCGCTGTGAAAACGAGGCACGGTGACGGCGGTGCGCATGTCCATGCCGTGGTCGATGATGTTGACGATGCTTTGAACGACTGAGCTGATCAGCCGGCGTCCCCCCGGGGAGCCGATGGCCAGGTAGGGTTCACCGCGGCGGAACACCAGGCTTGCGATGACGCCGACCAAACGCTTGTGGGGAGCGATAGAGTCGGTGCGGCCCGGCAGTGGATTGAAGTGGCCGAGGAAATTATTGTAGATGAACCCGAGCCCTGGGGTGACGACCCCAGACCCAGCCAGCGAGCCGATACTGTGATTGATACCCACGACGTTTCGGTCGGCATCCACGCACGTGAGATGCGTCGTTCCTCGATCGACGGCGCCGCCCTGGACGACAATGCGATCACCTTGCTTGATGCGGGCCGCCCAGTACGCGGCCCGCTCCGACGACATCAGGTGCTTCTGTACCGGGGCGGCCTCGGCGATATCCATCCCCTTGAGCTGTACATAGTCCGCCAGCGCCGCCCGCTGCGCGCGCGCAAAGACATCGACATACTGGGGCGTATTGTGCCCCATGCCCTTCAGATCAAAATGCTCGAGGATCTTCAGTATCTCTACGAAGTCCGGCCCCGATGTCACCTCAAAGCCGCGATACGACCCGCTGGGCATCTCCTGCTCCAAGACAGGAAAGTTGCGAATGTCGTCACGGGTGAGAAGACCGTCGTGCTTCTCGAAGTCGGCAGCAATGGCTCTGCCAATGTCCCCGGTGTAGAAGTCATCACCCCCGGCCGAGCACAGACGCTCGATGGTGCGCGCCAGTTCCGGTTGCACGAAGCGGTCGCCCTCTTGATATGCGCCGCCATCCGGGCGCAAGAAGATTCGCCCCATATCAGGCGTGACGCGCATTTTCGCGCTCAGTCCAGGGTAGCCGGGGCGCTCTTCGTTTGTGCGCCAGAACCCCGCAATGTACGGATACACGTCGATGCCTTCCCGCGCCAATCGCTCGGCGGGCTTCAGCACATCACGCCATGAGACCGTGCCGCTGCCGAAGCGCGTGAATGCGACCCACAGGGCGCGGACAAGCCCAGGGACCATCACGGATTGATGGCCGATCTGATTGGCCTCGCTGCGAATAATGTAGCGGCCTATCGTCTCGGATCGGCCCACAAATTCCTCGGCCCAGCCGGCCGGTACGGGAGCCGACCCAATGGCACCTTCAAAGTCAAACAGCAGCCGCTGTCGAGTCTTCGCGTCATAAAAGTAGAGGTGCCCCGTTCCACCCAACCCGCAGAGCAGGGGGTTCGTCACGGCCTGCGCGAACGCAGCAGCAACCGCCCCATCAATCGCGTTACCCCCCGCCGCGAAGATGTCTTGTCCAGCCTTGGCCGCGGGCGGTTCGGGGCATACTACCATGTTGTTCATCTCTATTTCTTGCCCTCCATGTACACGTTCGCCCAGGGTTTCACGACATTCCACGTCGAGAAGCTCTGGCTCACGTCGAAGTCCTTCACGTGGGTGCGGGCCGCCATGATGACGTTCTTGTGGTAGAGCGGGATGTGGTACACCTGCCTCAGGACGTGACGTTGCACCTCCCGGTAGATCCGTTCGCGTTCGTCGCGGCTCTTGCTCTCCTGGGCCCGGTTGATGCGGTCGTCCAATGCCTTGTAACCGGATTCAATCTTGAGGTTCAGATACGTCGAGTGGCCCCCCTGACTACCGAAGAGCCATCGAATGTTGGCATCGGGATCCGGGATCGCCGCGATCGTCCCCAGCATGTAGATCAGGCTGAAGTTCGTCTGTAACGTAATGTCAGAATGAGCAGCCCAGTCACCCCGCCACAACTCGGCATTCAAGCCGAGCTGCTTGAGATCGGTGACCATGATCTCGCCGATACGAATGCGGGCATCGTCTGGCGGGGGTGCGACGAGAATCTTGAAATCTGGGGCCATCACGCCTTCCTTGATCAGCTCGTCGAAGAGTTCCTTGGCTCGGCCCTTGTTCTGCTTGGGCGCGATGCCCTTCAGAAAGGTGTCATCGCGCGGCCAGAGACCCGGCGGGATGGTCCCGTAGGCTCGAACCCCGATCGCGGGTGGAAAGACCGCCTGGATTGCGGCATCAAAGTCCGTGGCCATGTATATGGCTTGGCGGAAACGGAGATCCGTGTACGGCCTGCCGATCATCCGAAAACCGGCCCAGAAGTAGCTCAGGCTCGTCTTGTTGAGAACCTTGACCTTGTCGACATTGCGTTGAAGCACCACGAGGTTGGGACCGACGATGTCGTTGATGGCATCCACATCGCCCGAGAGCAAGTTGGCGACCGCGACGGCATTCTCAGAAATGGGCCGCACCGTCACTCGTGCGGGCTTCGGTCGCGCCAGCCAATAGTCGGCAAACGCTTCCAGACGCACCCGGTTGTTGGGCACCCACTCGACGAACTTGAACGGGCCGGCGCCGACCGGCTTCTTCGTAAACTCCTCGTCTCCCACTTTCTGGACGTGAGCCTTCGGAACAACGTACATGTTGCCGAACGCCGCCGCAAAGGGAGCGTACACAAACTTCAGCTTGATCTCCACCGTGCGGTCGTCGACTTTCCGATGTGAGGAAATCATGCTGATTTTCTGGTACTTGCCACCCTCACGGTATTTGTTGGCGAGGATGCGGTCGATACTGAAGATCACATCGTCCGCCGTCATTTCGGTTCCGTCCTGGAACTTGACTCCTTTCCGGAACTTGTACACATACGTGAGGTTGTCTGTTGAAACCGTCCACGTCTCCGCGAGGTGAGGCTTGACGTTGAACTGCGGGTCGATGATGGCGACGCTGTCGTGGATCAACCCCTGGATGTAGGTGGAGTCGGCATCATTGTGTTGGACAGGATCGAATCCGATCGCTTCCTTGGCGCCGGCAATCACAAAGTCTTGCGACCCTGCCGGCGCGGCACCCGCAAGAGCCTTCTGGACGGTCTGCAACGGGCCGTGGGCCGCCAGGAACGCACCGGCGACCGGAAGAGACACGCCTAGCTTCAGCATCAACTTGATGAACTCGCGCCGGTCGAGACGGCCTTGCAGGTATGCCTGCTTGATCTCCTCTACTCTCTTCATGCCATCCTCCCCCTAGGTGAATCTCACCTTGCTGGATATGAAGCGTTGCAATTCCATCACAGCCGTGGGTCCAGTGCGTCTCTCAGTCCGTCACCCATGAAGTTGAATCCGATGGTCGTCAAGGAGATGGCCAGCCCCGGAAACACCGCCGTCCATGGGGAGATGGC
The DNA here is from genome assembly GCA_967797525.1 of uncultured bacterium. Lineage (GTDB taxonomy): Bacteria > Sysuimicrobiota > Sysuimicrobiia > Sysuimicrobiales > Humicultoraceae > JBGPNN01. Next base: position 3,876 of record CBRGMJ010000119.1, read on the forward strand.
CAGATTGTTGCGGGCCGTCGTCAACATCAGCCCCCAATCGGGCGTCGGTGGCTGGATACCGACGCCCAGGAAGCTCAGCCCGGCGAGGGCGGTAATCGTCGTGCCCATGTCCAGCGTGGCGTAGATAATGATCGGCGCGACGCCGTTGGGAAGGATGTGGCGCAAGATGATGCCCCAATTCGATGTCCCGATCGCCCGGGCGGCCTCCACGTATTCCCTCTCCTGAATACTGAGTACCAACCCGCGCATCAATCGAGCGTAGCGGGGGAACCGAGTGATCGCAAGCGCTGTGATCACGTTTGTCGTGCTGGGGCCCATGAACGCGACCAGCGCGAGACCAAGCATGAACACGGGGAAGGCCAGCATGACATCTACGGTCCGCATCAGCAGCGTGTCGAGAATGCCGCCCCAGTATGCCGCCGCCGTACCAACGATCACACCCGTCATCGCGGCCACTGCAACCGTCAAGAAGGTGAACGTCAAATCGTAGCGCGCGGCGTATATCATCCTGCTGAGGATATCGCGGCCCAACTCGTCGGTTCCGAAGAGGTGCTCCGACGACGGTGGCAGGTAGGTGCTGCGCAGGCCCATGGTCAGCGGTGAGTGTGGTGCGATCGCGGGCGCCAGCACCCCCACCACGGTCAGGAAGCCGACGATGGCCAAACCGACCATCGCCAACCGGTTGCGGACGAAGCGGCGAACCGCGTCGCCCCACAGCGTCCGCCTGGGGCGGCTAGACCTTGTCGCAGTAACACCTGTTGGCCCGACGTGATCAACCATGGCGCCGGTACTTTTCGGTCCCCCCTCGTCTTAGGCTCGCCGTCGAAACTACCGATAGCTGATCCTGGGATCCAACACCGTATAGAGGAGATCCACAAGGAGGTTCACGGCAACGAAGAACAACACCACCATCAGCATGGTGCCCTGCACGAGAGAGTAGTCCCTGCGGAACACAGCGTCGACGCTCAGACGACCGACGCCTGGCCAGGCGAAGACCACCTCTGTCAGAAACGCGCCGCCCAGGAGACCACCGATTTGCAACCCGATGTTCGTGACGACAGGGATCAGGGCATTGCGCAGGGCGTGCGTCGAGACGACAACGCGTTCCCTGAGGCCCTTGGCCCGTGCCGTACGCACATAGTCCTCCTTGAGCACGTCGAGCATTGCCGCACGAGTCAGGCGAGCGGTGCTGGCCATCATGATGGCCCCAAGGCTCACGGCCGGCAGAATGATGTGCTTCCATCCATCGAGCGTCCACAATGGGCCGCCGCGACCCGACGCAGGCAACCATCCCAGGTGCACGGCAAACAGCAGGATCAACATGATGCCCAACCAGAATACTGGGATGGAGACTCCTGCTACAGCCGCAGCCATGCTTGTGTGGTCAATCCACGAGTTGCGCCGCGTTGCAGATAGCACCCCCGCAGGCACCGACACGATCAGTGAGAAGAGTAGGCTCACAAACGAGAGTTCAATAGTGGCGGGCATAGCCTGCACGACGAGTTTGGTGATGCTCTCTTTGTAGTAGTAGGAGTGGCCCAGATCGCCCCGCAGTACGCTACCCATGTATGTGAGGTACTGAACCACGAGGGGTTTGTCCAGTCCGAGTCGCACTCTAATGGCCTCTAGATCAGCCCTCGACATCTCCGGACCGCCGATGGCGGCTGCGGCATCGCCGGGCACGAGCTTGATCAACACGAACACGAGGATCGATGCGCCAAGCAGCACCGGTACGGTCGAGAGAACCCGACGAACGGCGTACGCGGTCATCTTACTCGATGCGGCATCCCATCTCCGTAAGCCTTTGGGTGATGGCCTCGATATTCGTGACCTCACCCCGAGCAAGCACGGGCTG
>CBRGMJ010000120.1:0-5714 GCA_967797525.1 uncultured bacterium
GTCAAGGGAGCGGCGACGCTCGCGGCGTCAGGGAGCCTGCTGCGGTTTGCGGTGCCGGCTTCCGGTGCGCCCGCGCCAGCCGCGGCGCCGGCACCGGCGCGACCAAGCACGGGCGGGGTCCTGCGCACGACCCTGGGCGCGGAACCGACGACACTCGACCCACACCAATCCCGCACGTTGTTCGACTTCGACGTCAAGGACGCATTGTTCGATGGGTTACTCGACGACGACTTTACCGAGGGCCCGCGCGGTGCGCTGGCGGAATCGTGGGAGTCGCCAAACGCCGCCACCTACATCTTCAAGCTTCGCCGGGGCGTGCGGTTCCATGACGGCAGCCCGATCACAGCCGACGCGGTCAAGTCGACCGCGGAGCGCATTCAAGGGCCCGATGGGGTGGGACAAACCCGGTCGATCGTCGAGCAGATTGCGTCGATGGACGTCCTCGACCCACAGACCATCCGGTTCCGGCTGAAAGGACCCAACGCCGCGTTCTTGATAGATATCGCCGACATGAAGATCGTCCCGCGGAACTTCGACGCCCGGAACCCTGTGGGCTCGGGGCCGTTCCAGTACGTCGAATGGGTGCGGCTCCGCCACGTGAGGCTCAAGAAGTTTCCCGGCTACTATCGCGAGGGACGGCCTTTTCTCGATGAGTTGGTCTTCATGCCCACGCCCGACGAGAACCAGAAGATCGTGCTGCTGGAGACAGGTCAGGTGGAGTTTACCGACACGGTGCCGCTGCCGAGGGTCAGGGACGTCGAGCGCGGCGGCAAGATCACGGTTCACACGATCCCGCCGGGAGTCTCGCCGTCGAGCTACTTCATGCTCACGCGTGCCGACCGGCCGCCGCTGGACAACGTCAAAGTGCGCCAGGCCATCAACTTCGCGATCGACCGCAAGGCGCTGCTCGAGGTCACCTTCGGCAAGGGCACGCTGAAGTCCAACGCGATCCCGCCCAAACATTGGGCCTTCAACCCGGCGTCGGTGTCGTTCAACGAGCGCGACGTGAACCGGGCAAAGAAGCTGATGAGCGAAGCGGGACAAAGCAGCGGGTTCTCGCTGCAGCTCAAGCACCTGACCAGCCGCGCCGAGTTCTTCACGCTGGCGCAGGTGTTTCAGGCGAACATGGCTGAAATTGGGATCAAAATTGACCTGATCCCTCAGGAAATCGGCATCTGGGTCAACCAGGTGCTGTTCCAGCGAGACTTCCAGCTTGGGCTGACGGGCATCATCCCGCGGTACGACCCGGACTCGATGCTGGGCGAGCAGTTTTCCGCTAACCGGGTCAACGGCAAGGCGACAGGCTGGCGGTACGAGTTGTTCGAGAAGCAGTTGGAACAGGGCCGCGCCAACGTGGCGCAGGACGCGCGCAAGCGCGTCTACTTCCACGCGCAGCTGATCGCGCAGTGGGAAGCGCCGGGCTTTATCCTGAACGAGCGGCCGATCCTCTACGGGGCGGCGCCAAGCGTCCAGGGATTCAAACCGGACGTCCGCCAGCACACGCACTTCGTGGACGTGTGGCTAAAGCGTTAGGCGACGACGGTCGGGAGCGTCTGCTGGTTTTCCGTAAGAGGGATAGTCGTAGCGGTCGTCTCACGCCTTCAGCGTTTGCCTCTGTAAGAAGAGACCGTTAGGGGCACCGTGGCCTTGCGATGCTCCTTGGGGCCGTCAGACGTGCCCCTTGCCGTCCGCCGAATGTCTCCCGTACCCCTATCGGGCAAGCCCTCTGTTGCAACAGTTACAACTCCGAAATCGTGAAACGCCGCACCCGGAGCGAACTTCCGAAAATCGACCGCCTACGAAAGGACGGCAAGGAGCAGCGCACCGTCTGGGCTATTTCAACGCGGCTTCCACACGGGCCCGCAGCCGTCGTAGGCGGTGCACCGGCTCGTTCGAGTACACGAAGCGGACAAAGCCGCGGCTGCGTTCGCTACCCCAGCCCGTCATCGCGGTCGCGGCGATGCCGCCTCTCTCGAGCAGTCGTTGCGCGGCATCCGTCCCGGTCAGGCCAAGCGCCGCCACGTCCAGCAGCATCGACCACCCGCCCTGGGGCTTGATAATCGGAAACCCCCGCAGTTCTTCCAAGATCACGTCGCGGCGGCGCTGCCATTCCGCCGTCGCCTCAGCAATGTCTGCGTCCGGCGTACCCAAGGCGACAGTGGCTGCGGCCTGCGCGATGCCGACCGGACACACCACGTTCGAGATGCTGACGAGTCCGATATCATCAATGATTGAAGGCGGCGCCACAATCCACCCCACGCGCCAGCCAATCATGCGATATTCTTTCGAAACGGCGCCCACCGTAATCGTGCGATCCGCCATCCCTGGGAATGATGCCGGATGAACAAGTCTCAGCCTGTCAAACAGGATTCGTTCCATAGCACTGTCATAGAGCATCCATGCGCCGGCATCCGAACACGCTGCACAGATCGCCTCCCAATCTTGCCGTGAGAAGACGGCCCCGGTGGGCATCGCCGGGCTCATCATCAGGAACATCTTCGTTTTGCGCGTGACGACCCTGCTGAGTTGGTCACGATCGAGAACCCATCCGCCACTGTGGCTCTGGTAGGGGACGAACACCGGTACACCCCCGGCGAGCCGGACACGGTTGATCAACCCAACATAGATGGGATCGGTGAGCACGACTTCGTCGCCGGGCTCGAGCAGAGCCAGCAGTACGTTCAGAATCCCATTGAGCCCGCCGGCGCACACGATGGTCGATCTATTCCAATCATAGGCCACGCCCGACAGGCGGCTGACCAGCGCTGCGGCTGCCTCGCGCAACGCATTGGCTCCGAGAAACGGGAGATAGCTATTGGCGCTGTCCAACCCCGCGGCATGCTGCGTGGCTTCTACGACGCCGCGCGGTGGTTGGAGGTCCGTGTCCAGATTCTCGAGCCGGAGGATTGACCCATCGTGAGCCTGGTCGGCCAACGTCCCCATGCGGTCGACGCCAATACTTGCCATCCCAGACAATCTGCTGACGGGCATGACATCACCTCGTCGGACAAGCGTCCTCGCGTGGTTCAGCGATCTCTCCCCCAGGGATCCTCGATGACGTAGTTGAGGTCCGTCACGGGGAGGCTCACGCGCTCGCCGGTACCGTGGGACAGGTGCAGGGCCACCGCAATTTCCAAATCTGCGCGTGCATCCATTTCGTTTGACGCCGGTTTGCTGCCGGTCTCGATCGCCGCGATCAGGTCCTCCACCGCTCGCAGCATCCCGCTGCGGCCGTCGTGGACGCCGGGAAAGCCGCGCCGGACCAGCATCCGTTGGGGTCCGGATCGGTCGACTTGCCAGAGCTCTGGATATATCCCGTTGCCAATACGGATCCGCCCTTCTGTGCCAATGAGATCCAACTCGAACTGCAGAGGTTCCTCGGAACAGTTTATGTAGACGCGCACGCCGTTGGGGAACCCGACCATGCCGCGCGCTCCAGGGTCGAATGCGCCGGCGGCGGCCTCGAGCTCGCCAAAGACCCACTCCGGCTCGGTGCCCAGCAGCGATCGTACGAGATCGTACAAATGGGTGCCGCCAAAGAGCGCGCCCTCGGGGAAGTGCGCCACCGCGAGGCGCATCGGCCCAATGGCGCCGCCGGCAACCAGCCGCCGCACCGCGCCATAGGTCGGATCCCACGTGCGGATGTGGTTCACGGCGACCTTGATCCCCCGCGCGTGAAATGCCGCGACCATCCGGTCGGCGTCGATGAGACTCTGCGCGATGGGCTTTTCGAGATAGATCCCTTTGACCGGCCGCTGTGCGACGTCGAGGGCCACCGCCGCGTGTGCGCGCGTCGGCACGCAGATGCTGACGACGTCGAGCTGTTCCTGGTCGAGCATTTCGCGATAGTCAGCGTATAGCCGCTCGACCCCTCGCCGCCGTCCGAACGTCTCGAGCCGCTCGGGGTTGAGGTCGGCCGCGGCGACCAGCTGCGTACGCGGGCACCGCTGATACGCTCCCGCGTGAGAATACGGCAGCAGGCTCCAGGCAGGCGCCTTCACGAGCTCGTCCTCAATCGTATCGGCGATGCGCCCGCAGCCGATGATGCCGGCCCGGTACACGGATGGGTGTGTCATCGGCTCATGACCGAGAGGCCCCAACTTCCGTACGCGAGCAAGACGAGACCGGCGACCCACAGGACGCCACTCACCACTCGCTGCGTTGGGGGATCGCTGAGGTAATCATACGCGATCGTCCGCAGACCGTTGACCCCGTGATAGAGGACGAGCGCGAGCATCACCCAGTCGATCCCGATCAACACCGGCCGCCGGAATGGGGAGCCAAAGAATCCATACTGCACGCCTACGTGCAGACCCACGAGTCCGATCAAGATCAACCCGCTGATGCGCTGGAGCAGCCAGAGGAACGCGTTCACGGTGCCCTAGCGCACAGCCAAGGCTACACGCGAGAATCCCGCTAACGCGATCAGCGCCGACGCGACCAGGAACACCCAAAACGCCTTCCGCTGACGCATGGTCTCGACACCGAGATCGAACAGCACCAGCCGGACGCCGTTGGCGGAATGATAGGCCAGACCGGCGAGCAGGAGACCGGCGACGACCGGATGCCGGAGCAGTTGGAGCATGGCCGCGAGACGCTCTGGATGGCGCGCCGCACCGGCCACGGTGATGATGTGCCACGCCGCATAGACGATCAGCGCGACACCGCTCACCCGTTGCGCCCACCAGGCCCAGATGCCCCAACGAGGATGCGCCGGCCACAACTCCGCGTAGGCCCGCATGCGCGTCTCCGGCGACACACGGTGCATCGGCGACTCTAGATCCGCACGCCGAAGACCTTCTTCAGCGCCCGCCGGGCGAGCATCCGCTTAATCTCTTCGATCGCCAACGTCGGGTCGAGCCCCTTGGGACACAGGTTCGCGCAGGTACCGTGGGTATGACACCTCCAGCACCCGCGCTCGCTGTCCAAAATCTCAAGGCGCGCCTCGGCGCCCGCGTCACGCGAGTCATGCACCAGACAGAAGGCCCGCGTCATCGCGGCCGGGCCGAGAAACCCAGGCGAGAGACCCACGACGTCGCAAGCCGAGTAGCAGATGCCGCACGAGATGCACTCGCGGTGCGGGTCGATGGCACGCCGTTCGGGGGCGTCCGGCGCGATGCGTGTAGGTTCAAGGGTCGGCCCCGCGGCGGTGGCGGGCTTGAACGCTGGCTGCACCGTCCGCCACGCCTCGAAGAACGGCTCCATGTCGACCATCAGGTCCTGGATCGCCGGTAAGTATCGCAGCGGATCGACCGTCACGGTCGCGCCGGGAACCGCCGACAGTCGCGTGCTGCAGGCCAACCGCTCGGTACCGTTGACCCGCACGGCGCACGATCCGCACATCCCCGCCCGGCAGTTGAACCGAAACGTGAGCGTGCGGTCGAGGTGGCGCTGGATGTGCAGGAGACCATCCAGCACCGTCATGCGCTCTTCCTCGGGGACATCATAGGTCTGGTGACTCGGGGACGCACCCTCACCGCTCCTGGCCACGCGAAACCGGCGAAGACGCGTCAACGTTCGGCCTCGGTCAAAACCGGCTCGGGACGCATGCGCGTCATCCGCACCGGCCGCGTCGACACCGTCGGACCATCCGCGCCCCGCGTCGTCACGACGTGCTGCAGCCAGTGTGTGTCATCCTGTCGCGGATGATCGGCGCGATAGTGCGAGGCGCGACTCTCTGTGCGCCGTAGCGCCGCATGCGTGATGAGTTCCGA
>CBRGMJ010000121.1:0-5710 GCA_967797525.1 uncultured bacterium
TCAGCGTGCTCGACCCGTACTTCTATCGATAGGCTCGAACGATAGGCTCGAAAAATACATCGGGAGGTGGCAGACATGCGAAGGTCGATGGTGATCATCCTGGGGGTCGCCGTGCTCGCCGTCGCGGCTTGGAGCACCGGCATTTCACTGCGCACGGGAACGCCGGAACACGGCATGCAGCCGGCGCTCATGACCCACGCCGCCGCGGCACAGCCCGCAGCGGTAGCGCCCGAGGTGCTGGGCAAGGTGGCCGACGCCCGGCTGGCCACAGCGAAGTACGCGATGGACCTCGAGCGGGCGAAAACCGACGGGTACATGATCATCACGCAGATGATCCCCAACATGGGGTATCATTTCCTGAATCCCAAGATCGAAGGCTTCGACGTCACCAAGCCGCCTATTCTCGTCTATGTCCGCAAGGGCGACGCCTGGCAACTGGTCGCCATCGAGTGGGTGTATCCGAAGAAGCCGGCGACGGCACCGATCAAGGGCGCGCAGTACGGGTCGTTTGAGGCCGCCTGTCACTACAAGGACGGGTCATTCGTCGTCGCCGCCGCAGAGGCGAAGTGCGCCAAGACGAACGCCAAGTCCGGCGCCGAGTTCAACTTCTGGCACCCGCCGCTGGTCACGCTGCACATGTGGATCTGGCACCCGAATCCGGGCGGGATCTTCGGCGAGTTCAACCCGCTGCTGACACCCTACAACAAGGACTGATGACGTGAGGGAGGGCCGTTCTTTGCCCTCCCTCACCATATCCAATGCGGCCCGTTCTTGCGCTTGTCATGTTGTCGCTGCTGACGGCTGTGCCTGACGTCGTGGGTGCGCCGCCCCAGACGCCGAGAGTCGTCGAGATACAGATGACAGAGTTCGCCTTTCGTCCAGCCGTGATCCACCTGGACGCCGGACGGCCCGTCAGGCTCGTCTTCATCAATCGCGGGCAGATCGCCCACCAGTTCGAATCGGCCTTCCTTCGGGGGCTTCCCCTCACCATCATCGATGACGCCCTGCACGTTGAGACCCGGGGCCTCGACCTGATCCGTCTCGATCCCGCCAAGTCGGCGAGGGTGGAATTTCTCTTGCGGCAGCGCGGTCGATTCGGCTTTGCTTGTACGATCGAGGGCCACCAGGAAGCCGGGATGCGCGGAACGATCGACGTACGCTGATCCACCGTTCGAACCTCGACAGGTATCCGGCCCCCTGATTCCGTAATGATTCCGCATAACTTTGTCGAGGAGGCACCCTATGAAGCAGTGGCGTAGATGGATAGCGCTCGCTGTTGTCGCCTTGCTCGGAGCTATCCCGCTTACGGCGGAGCACACGGCCGCTCAGACACGGACCCCGCAGAGCGGCGGCACCCTCAGTTTTGGGTATATCGCCCGGCCGCGGAGCCTGGATCCGAACATCTGGACGGGCACGTCGGATAACATGCTCATGCGGCAGATCTACGATCCGTTGATCTGGTCGCCTCGGCCCGGGATCTACGTCCCGGGGCTGGCCGCGGCCTGGACGATCTCAAAGGACGGTCTGACCTACACCTTCACGCTGCGCCAGGATGTCAAGTTCCACGATGGGACGGCGTTCAACGCGGCGGCGGTCAAGTTCGTGTTCGACCGCATCGCCGATCCGGCCAGCCGTTCGCTCCAGCGCCCGGCGATCGGGCCGTTTGACCGTGCGGAAGTCGTGAACGAATACACCGTGAGCGTCCATCTCAAGGAGCCGTTCGCGCCGTTTATCGCCAACCTGGCCGGAACCGCGCTGTCACCGGCATCGCCCACCGCGGTCCAGCGGCTGCGCGACAACTTCGCCCAGGCACCGGTGGGAACCGGGCCGTTCATGTTCGAGAAGTGGGAAGGCAACGATCTCCACCTCGTCCGGAACCCGGACTACAAATGGGCGCCGGCGTTCATGGGGCACCAGGGGCCCGCGTACCTCGAGCGCTTGGTCTGGAAGACGATTCCTGAGGCGGCTACGCGCATGATCGCCCTGCAGCGCGGCGAGGCGACCGCCGTCCACTTTCCGGCGCTCGACCAGGTCGCCGACTACAAAAAGAACCCGAACTTCCAGGTCTTTCGCAAAGACACGCCGGGACATCCCAAGTCCATGCCGATCAACATCAAGCGGGCCCCGACCGATGACCTCAGGGTTCGCCAGGCGATCCTCTACGCCATCGACCGACAAAAGGTGATCGACCTCGTCCAGTTCGGCAACGCCGAGGTCGCCTATGGACCTTTCACACGGTTCACCCCCTTCTACAACGCGGCGGTGAAGAGGTACTACCCCTACAACAAAGCCAAAGCCGTCGAGCTCCTCGAGGCCGCGGGCTTCAAGACAGTGCGTGACGGCGTCCGAACCAAGGGCAGCCAGCGTCTACGTCTGGAGATGATCGGGTTCGCGAGCGGCGTCAACCAGCAGCTCGGCGAAGTCGTCCAGGCGATGCTGACGGAAGTGGGCTTCGAGGTGGCCTTTGACGTGACCGGCTACGACGCGTTCGCCAAGCGCGTCACCGATAGCACCTACAACCTGTCCGAGATCAACTTCACAGGCCTGGACCCCAACGTCCCGGCCTTCCTGATGTACCACAGCTCGCAGATCACCGGCGGCGGCCAGTTCAATCGCACCAGAGTCGCCGAGTCGAAACTGGACGCGATGATCGACACGGGTCTTCGCGCCACCGAGCTCCGGCAGCGGAAGACGGCGTACGAAGAGTTTCAGATCTATGCGATGGACAATGCGCTGTTGTTGCCGCTGTACGATAATTCTTGGTTGACGATCGCCCGCAAAGAGGTCCAGGGCATGACGTTCGACCAGGAAGGGCGCTGGTTGTTCTACACGGTCTGGCTGCAGCGATAAGGGCGTCACGGCGTGCAGCGTTACCTCGTGCGGCGTCTGCTGCAGACGATCCCCGTATTGCTGGGGGTCTCGCTGGCCGTGTTTCTGATGCTGCATGCCCTGCCCGTTGATCCCGTCAAGATGCTCGCCATGGAGGCGACGACCGGCACCGCGCCCACCACGGAAGTGAGCGATGAGTTGTACCAGTCCCTCCGCCGGCAGCTGGGTCTCGACCGGCCGCTGCCCGAGCAGTTCGCCCGGTTTGTATGGAAGGCCATTCACGGCGACTTTGGGAAGTCGTTCCGCAGCAATCGCCAGGTGGGGGAGATGCTGTTCGAGCAGCTCCCCCACACGGTGCGTCTCGCCACCGCCGGTCTGACCGTGACGCTCGTGCTGGGACTCTTCCTGGGGATCACGGCCGGCCAGCGGTCCAACTCCTGGCTCGACACGGGCGCCATGGCGGTGGCCATCTTTGGCGTGTCGATGCCGATCTTTTGGATGGGGCTGATGCTGCTCTACATCTTTTCGCTGTGGCTCAACCTGCTGCCGTCGGTCGGCATGGGACCCGCCGCGATGATCCTGCCGGCCGTGACGCTGGGGTTTCCCGGGTCCGCCATCATCGCCCGCCTGACGCGGTCGAGCCTGGTCGAGGTCATGCAGAGCGAGTACGTCCGGACCGCGCGGGCGAAGGGGCTCAGGGAGCAGCGCGTGGTTCTCCGGCATGCGATGCGCAATGCCCTCATCCCGGTGATCACGGTGGTGGGGCTGCAGGTTGGTGCCCTGCTCAGCGGCGCGGTGGTCACCGAGACGGTCTTTGCGCGGCCGGGCGTGGGGCGCCTGGCGTTGCAGGGCGTCATCGAGCGAGATTTCCCCCTTGTCCAGGGCTTCGTGCTGCTTGCCGGGGTGACGTACGCGTGTTCAAACCTGCTGGTCGACTTGTTCTACTCGATCATCGACCCGCGCATCCGGTACGCGTAGATCAATGGCCGACGTCGCGAGAGACCATCTGTCGCTGGGCGACCGGCCGCGTCGCAGGCGTTCGGCGACACGCAGCCGGGCCGATATCGTCTTCCGGAGATTCGCGGCCAACCGGGGCGCCATGGTGGGCCTCATCGCCCTGTGTTTGCTGATCCTCTCGGCGGTGGCGGCCCCCGTATTGACGCCGTACGGCTTCGCCAAGATCAACTCAGGGAAAGCGTACCGGCCTCCGTCCTCTGAGCATTTCTTCGGCAATGATCGATTCGGCCGGGACGTGTTTGCACGGGTCCTCTACGGCGGCCGGATCTCGCTGCAGGTGGGGTTGATTGCGACGATGGTCGGCGCCGGGATCGGCATCCCGATCGGCCTGGTGGCCGGCGGTATCGGTGGGCTCGTCGATGACGTGATGATGCGCTTCATTGACGTCATGCTGGCCTTCCCCGGTCTCTTGCTGGCCATCGGCATCGTGGCGGTACTCGGGACGGGCATGACCAATCTGATGATTGCTGTAGGCATCGGCTCGGTGCCCGGCTTCGGCCGCGTGGTCCGCGGCTCGGTACTGGCCGCCCGCGAGCACGAGTACGTGCTGGCGGCCCGGGCGATCGGTTGCAGTGAGTCGAAGACGATGTACCGGCATATCCTGCCCAACGTGATGGCGCCGATCATCGTGCTGGCCACCCTCAACGTGGCGAGCGCGATCCTGGCCGGGTCGACGCTCAACTTTCTCGGGATGGGGGCCAAGCCGCCGTTGCCGGAGTGGGGGCTCATGCTGGCCGACGGGCGTGACACGCTGACACGGGCGTGGTGGGTGAGTGTGTTCCCCGGCCTGGCGATCATCGTGACCACGATGTCCATCAACTTTATGGGCGATGGTCTGCGTCAGGCTCTGGATCCGCGAATGAAGATCCCGTAGGGTCGAGAGGAGACACCGATGGAATCGTTCGTCCACAATCCGTTCCGCGATGCCCTGCCCGCCACGCCGCCGCGACTCAGGGGAGACCGAACGGCCCTGCTCGTCGTCGATATGCAATATTTCGACGCGCATCCCGACTGGGGCGAAGGGGCGACCGCGAAGAAGCTCGGCGTGCTCAACGCGTTCGACGAGTACTTCCAGATTCTGCGCGAGACCATCCCGCAGGTCCAACAGCTCCTGGCGGTCTGCCGGCAGAAGGGGGTCGAGGTCATCCACATTCGTGTCGCCGAACTCACCGACGATTCCCGCGATGTCGGCTGGAAACAGGTTGTCCGTGGGTTGGCCGTCCCGAAGCAGAGCAAGGAGGCCGAACTCCTCGAGGAGGTCGCGCCGGTCGGAGACGAGATGGTGATCAGCAAGTCGTCGTCCGGCGCGTTTGCCACGACCAACATCGACAGAATCTTGCGAAACATGGGCATCACCACCTTGCTCTTCACGGGCACGTCGACGGGTGGGTGCGTGGAGAGCACCGCGCGCGATGCCGTGGACCTCGGGTATGACGTGATAGTTATCGACGATGCGTGCGCGGATTCTACCCGGCGGGCCCACCGGCTTGCACTCGAACGAATGGCGGCTACGGGCGCCCAGATCCGCGCGACCGACGACGTGAGCGGAGAGTTGCGCAGCCTGCCGGTGGTCGACCGACGGGAGCGTAGCGGTGTTGAGCGTGCGGAGCGCTGCATCCCCACCCGGGTGCCGGAGGCGGCGAGCCGGCGGAGCCCGTACAGCCTGATCTTCCCGCCTGCCCTGGAACTGACGGTCGATCCGGTCCGCGCGGCGCTGATCCTCGTGGACGTGCAACACTGGACGTGTGATCCGGAGATTGGCCTCGGGCGAATCGCGCGTGAGGCGGGTCGGTTCGAGACCGTCGCGCCCTTCTACGGGCGCGTCGGCGACGCCGTTGGTCACATCCGTCGCCTCGTGGATGCC
>CBRGMJ010000122.1:0-5682 GCA_967797525.1 uncultured bacterium
CCGCCCCTGCACGGCGGCGACGGTCGCATCGGCCAGGTGCGGCACCATCCGCCCAACGAGGTCCGGCGCGATCCGCGCGTCGGCATCGAAGACGGCGATTAGCTCGCCGCGGCTGGCGGCGATCCCCGCCTCGAGCGCTTCGGCTTTGCCGATGCTGCCCGGTGGGGTCCGCACGACGGTAAACGCCAGTTCGGCCCGCAGGCGGTCCAGCAGCGCGCCCGTGCCGTCGGTCGACCAGTCGTCGACAACGATCACTTCGACGCCGCCGGCGTACGTCTGCGCGCACGCGCTGCGGATCGCGCCCTCGATCACCCGTACTTCATCCTTGGCGGGAATGACGATGCTGACCATCGGGAGGTGGCGCCAGCGACCGGGAGCCGGGCGCCGGCGGAGCATGCCCAGCAGCAAGACGGAGCCGCCGAAGACCGCCAGCACCAGAAACAGGTCCTGCAGCCACGCCAGGTGCACCACGTAGTGGCGCACCCCCGCGGTGTCTCTGTAGGTGATGCTTTGCACGACGGTAACCGTCCAGATCGCTGCCAAGGCCGCCAGGACGAGATGCCGGCGGGCGGGCGATCGAGCGCTCATCCTATCGCTTCACGCCCGCGGCGACCATCTCGGCCAGACGGCGCTCGTAGGGCGGATGTGCGACGCCCGCCTCGGTCACGATGGCGGTAATCAGACGCGCCGGGGTGATGTCGAAGGCGGGATTACGAACAGTCACGCCGTCCGGGGCGATTTGCCGTCCGGCAGCGTGTGTGACCTCCGCTGCCGCGCGCTCCTCGATGGGAATCGCGGCGCCGGCCGGCGTCTCCAGATCGATGGTCGACGTGGGCGCGGCCACCAGAAACGGAATCCCATGCGCCCCGGCCAGGACCGCCAGCGTATAGGTGCCGATCTTGTTCGCCACGTCCCCGTTGGCGGCGATCCGGTCGGCCCCGACGATCACGCGGTCGACCTCACCGCGGGACATCAGGGCGCCCGCGGCATTGTCGGTGATCAGCGTGAAGGGGATCCCCAGCGTTTTCAGCTCCCAGGCCGTCAGACGGGCGCCCTGGAGCACCGGGCGTGTTTCGCAGGCAATGACCCGAATGCCCTTGGCGGCCTCGTGCGCGGCCCGTAGGATGCCAAACGCGGTCCCGTAGCCGGCGGTGGCGAGCCCTCCGGTGTGGCAGTAGGTCAGGACGCGCTCACCGGGCCGGATCTGCTCGGCGCCGAACCGCCCGATCGCCAGGTTCGCGGCCTGATCCTCAGCGGCGATGGCGTCGGCTTCCGCGGCGAGCTGCCGAGCGCGATCGCCGGGATCGGCGATCCGGTGGGCCAGGGCCAGCATCCGGTCTACAGCCCAACGAAGGTTGACTGCGGTGGGACGTGTGGCGGCGAGCAAGCTCGCCGCCGATTGGACGGCGGCGAGAGCCCGCTCCGCGGGAAGGGCCGACGCCTGCGCGGCGGCTTGGGCGATCCCGTAGGCAGCCGCGACGCCGATGGCCGGCGCCCCACGAATGCGGAGGGCGCGGATGGCTTCGGCGAGCGCATCGGTCGTCGGGCAGGCGACGATCACGGTCTCGTGGGGCAGCCGGGTCTGGTCGACGAGACAGACGGTGCCGTTCTCGAACCAGACGGTTCTCATGCCGGCCCAGCGGGTTTCAGACCATCGGGAAGAGCGCGCGCGGGCCTTCCTGCGCCGCCTCGGCCAGCACGGTCACGGTGCTCGGCGTAAATAAGAAGATTTCATCGCCGATCCGCTGCATCTGGCCGTCAACCGCGTAGGTGACCCCACACGTAAAATCGACGATCCGCTTGGCCAATTCTCGATCCGTGTCCTTGAGATTGACGATGAGGGGACGCCGGGATTTCAGGTGATCGGCCCCCGTGCGCGCCTCATCGAAGCTGTGCGGCTCGAGGACGACGATCTCCATGGACCGATTCGTATGGAGGCTGAACACCGGTGTCCGGCGACGCCGTGCGTCATCCTGACGCTTTGGCTCGTCCTCCGTCACGCCGCCCGTCTCTTCCTCGGTAAAACCCAAAAACGACCACAGTCGCTGCATCGCGCTCACCTCACACCTCCGGTTGGCCCCTCCCCCCTGGACGTGGCCTCTCCCATGGCCGTCGTCACACGCGCTCGCCAAAGATCGCACGGCCGATTCTTACCATCGTAGCGCCTTCTTCGACCGCGACCTCAAAGTCATCCGACATGCCCATCGACAACTCTCGAAACGTGCCGCCCAGCTGACGCTGCAATCGGTCGCGCAGCTCGCACAGGCTTCGAAACACGGGACGCACGATCTGCGGATCCTGCGCTGGGGGCGCGACCGTCATCAGCCCGACCGGCTGCACCCACTCGCACGCACCAAGCGCTCCGACCAGACCCTCCACCGCCCCTGGGGCGACACCGAACTTGGTCGCCTCACCACCGACGTTCACTTCGATCAGCACCGAGACCCGCCGGCCGATCAGACGCGCCGCGCGCTCGAGGGTCTCGGCGAGCGCGACCGTGTCGATCGAATGGATGACCCCAAACGCGCCGACCGACTGCCGCGCCTTGTTTCGCTGCAAGTGCCCGATGAGGTGCCACTGCGGCCCCGCGCCGACAGCGGCGATCTTCAGCAACGCCTCCTGCACGCGGTTCTCGCCGAAGTCCCGAAGTCCCGCGTGAAACGCCGCGCGCACCCGATCAACGTCGACGCTCTTCGTGGCGCCGATCAGCGTAATCGAGGCCGGATCACGGCCGCCCCTCACCGCGGCGCGGGCGATGCGCTGTCGAACCATCTCGAGACGTTCTTCCACGCCCGACACACCAGACGCGGTATTCGGTCTGCAAACCATCAAACCCTTGCGATGGGTATTCAGCGCGCCGGCGGGGCGATCAGCGCCGCCATATGGCCGGTCTTGCCGTCGCGACGGTGAGAATAGAAGAGCGCGCGGTGATCCGCGGTACAGAGATCGGCACTCACGATCGCGCCCGGCGAAAGCCCGGCCGCCTCGAGCTGACACCGGTTGGCCGCCCAGAGATCGAGACGCCAATGCCCCGGACGCGCCGGCGCAAACACGCGGTCGCGCCACGGCCACGGCGCGAATCGATCGTACACGGGCACGTCGACCTCATAACAGCATGGGCCGATCGCCGGGCCGATGGCGGCGATCAGATCGTGAGGGTCGCTGCCGTACATGTCGCGCAGGGCTTTGACGGCGGCCTGCGCCGCGCCGGCCGCGGTGCCGCGCCAGCCGGTGTGAAGGGCGGCCACCGCGCCGCGGCGGGCGTCGGCCAACAGCAGCGGCACACAGTCCGCAGAGTGGACCGCGAGCACGACGGCGGGGTCGCGCGCCACCAGCCCGTCCGCTCCCTCGATCGTCTTCCCGCGATGCGCGGCGCCGGCTTGGGCCACCTCCGCGCCATGCACCTGCGCGGCATCGACATGATCGCCGGGGCGGCGCCCAAGCGCTTCGAGCACGTGTGCCCGGTTCGCCTCGACCGCGGCCGGTGTATCACCCACGCCGCGGCTGAGGTTCAGGGTATCGAATGGGGGGCGGCTCGTCCCCCCGACACGCGTGGTAAACGCGTGGACGACGTGCAGGTCCGCAAAGCGCGTGGAGACGAGCAGGCGCAGGCCGTCGCGGTCCTCCCAGCGCCAGCCATCGGGCAATGCGGGAGTCACACGACCTTCTGGCGGACCGAGGAGCTCAGGTAATCCATCACCGCGACGACCAACGTGATCGCCCAGACCGCCGTGGCCGCCTGGCGCCACTGCAGGAGGTTGATGTACTGGATCAACAGGAATCCGAGCCCGCCGCCGCCGACGAATCCGATCACCGTGGACATCCGCACATTGATGTCCCACCGGTAGATCGTGAACGCGATGAACGGCGGCACGATCTGCGGCACGACGGCATAGCGGACGATCTGCAGCATCGACGCCCCGGTCGCGGTGATCGCCTCGATCGGACCGGGATCAATCGACTCGATCTGCTCAGAGTAGAGTTTCCCCAGCGAGGCGATCGAGTGGATTGCAAGCGCCATCACACCGGCAAACGGGCCGATGCCGACCCACACCGCAAACACCGTGGCCAAGATCAGGGGTTCGACGGATCGCATGATGTTGAAAAACGTCCGCACCAGGTAGTAGACGGAGAGGCTCACCGAGCTCTTCGACATCAAGTTCTTGGCCCCGAGGAACGACAACGGCACGGCAAGCACCACGGCCATGCTCGTGCCCATCAACGCGAGAAAGATGGTCTCGAGCATGCGGAACAGGGTGAGCCGCAGGGCGTTGCTGGGGACCAGCCGGGTCCCGTGCAGCAGCACCCGCGCGACGACATGGTGCGACGTGCCGATGACGTCGGGGATCGCGACCGTCGTCTCGAAGCGGCCGGACGCGTCGGTCATACCCCGACCGATCGTCGCCGTCGATCCCGCCTGATCTCGCCAGATCACCTCGACTGGCCGCGAGGGCGCAAACCCCTCGCCGACCACGGTCACACGATCGCCGACCTTCGCAGACGTCGTGCTAAGCGTGAGCCGTCCCGGCCCGCGCAGCTCAGGAGGAGGCGGCGGCGTTCCATCCAAACCGATGCCCACGTCGTTGACCTGTGTCAGTTGTTCGCGGGCGATCAGGTCCGGCCGGACCAGGTCGGTCAGCAGCGGCTTCGCCAGTGACCACTTGGTCGCAAGCTCGACAAGGTTGATCTGCGTCACCTTCCAGCCGTACGCGTAGATCAACCCCAGAACCACAAGCCACACGAGTACACGCACCGCACCCAGACCGGGCCGCGGCACCTCGGGCGCGCGAGGCAGCGGGGTCGCCGCGTTCTGGCCCACTAGTTGATTTCCACCTCGACCGCGTCTTCGCCGTAGATCTGCTTGAAACGGCGTTCATCGATATCAGACGGCAAACCGTCGAACAGGATCCGGCCGCCTTTCATCGCCACCACGCGGGTGCCGTATCGGCGCGCGAGGCTGAGGAAGTGGAGGCTGCACATCACGGTGATGCCGTCCCGACGGTTGAGGTCTTCGACATACTTCATCACCGAGTGAGAGGTCGCGGGGTCCAAGCTGGCCACGGGTTCGTCAGCCAGGATGATTCTGGGGTCCTGCATGAGCGCTCGGGCGATCCCGACCCGCTGCTGCTGCCCGCCAGAGAGTTGATCGGCCCGCGTCTGTGCCTTCTCCGCGATGCCCACAGTGGCGAGGTGCCCCAAGGCCTGCTGCCGGAGGTCGCGTGGAAAGTGGTTGGTCAAGGCCCAGACCGGCGGCAGGTAGCCCAACCGTCCAGAGAGGACGTTCGTGAGCACGGACGTGCGTCTGACGAGGTTAAATTGCTGAAAGATCATCGCGATCTGGCGCCGCATTTTCCGCATCTGCTCCGGCGGCAGCGCGGTAATCTCGACGTCGTCGATGAAGATCTTGCCGGAGGTTGGCTCGATTAGGCGGTTGATGCACCGCATCAACGTGGATTTGCCTGAACCGGACAGCCCGATGATCACGAGAAAATCACCCGGTTTCACAGACAGGTTGACGTCCGTGAGCGCCTTCGTCCCGTCCGCGTACACCTTCAAGCAGCCCATCAGCAGGTCGCATCCAGGTCGAACCACAGCAGACCCTCAACCAGCGTTGACGGGTCACCATGCAAGACCGGGATGATCCCCGACCCCGGACCGGGCACCCACCGCGTCCCAGTCCAG
>CBRGMJ010000123.1:0-5663 GCA_967797525.1 uncultured bacterium
AGATCGCCCCCGTAGGTGGTCCATTCGCCGAGCTTGGGCCGGGTTTGCGCGCGAGTTGATAGAAGACGGACGCGCCTTGGTCGACCGCCAAGCGTACATCGCCATCGAGCGACGCGCGCTCGTCGATGCCGCCCACGCGGACGTCGATGAAGCCGTGCGGAGCGTCGTCCATGGATGGCTGCAGTGCACCGGTCCGACCACTGCCGGCCGGCTCGCCGCGCGTATCGGTCTCGCGGAGACGGCGATCACCCGCGCGCTTGCCGTCCTTGAAGGTCAGGGCGCGATCCTGCGTGGTCGCTTCACGCCGGGTGCCGTCGACACCGAATGGTGCGAACGCCGGCTGCTGGCGCGCATCCATCGTCTGACGCTGGGTCGGCTGCGGCGCGAGATCGAACCGGTGGCGACCGCCGACCTCATGCGCTTCCTCTTCCGGTGGCAGCACGTGCACCCCGGCACGCAGTTGCACGGTCGGGACGGTGTTGCCCACATCATCGGGCAATTGCAGGGGCTCGAACTTCCGGCGCCGGCGTGGGAAGAGCAGGTGCTACCGGCGCGCGTGCGGCCGTACGACCCCGCCGACCTCGAGTATCTCTGCCTGTCCGGCATGGTCACCTGGGGACGGTTGACCCCAACCGGCGGGGCGGCGCCCGAGAACGGCGAGCCTGCCGGACGAAAGAGCCGGCGGCGGCAACCACCGACGCGGAATGCGCCGATCGCCTTCGTCCTGCGTGATGATCTCCAGGCCTTTCTCGAACGCGGGAACGGCGCAACGCAACTGTTGGACGGCGTGTCGCCGGCCGCCCGCGACGTCGTGGGTGTTCTCGAAGCGCGCGGCGCGTCGTTCATGGCGGACATCGCCCGCGGCGCGCGCCGGATGCCGTCGGAAGTCGAAGACGCGCTGTGGGAACTCGTGTCTGCCGGGTTGGTGAGCGGCGACGGTGTCGCGGGGTTGCGACGGCTCCTGCAGGTGGGCAGGAGATCGCGCGGGCGCTACCGGCGGATGCGGTCAATCGGGGCGGTGCCGCATGCGCGGGCGTTGCCTGTCGGCCGCTGGGCACTGTGGCATCCTGATGGCGAGCGGTTCGACCGAGCCACGACCGTGGAAGTATTGGCTCGTCAGTTCCTCAAGCGCTACGGTGTGGTGCTACGCGACCTGCTGGCGCGCGAACGCGTCGCGCCATCGTGGCGCGAGTTGTTAGAGGTATACCGGCGGTGGGAGGCCCAAGGCGAGATCCGTGGTGGTCGGTTCGTGTCGGGGTTGGTGGGCGAGCAGTTCGCGCTACCCGAGGCCGTCGAGGCGTTGCGCGCCGTGCGGCGGGCCGCAGACGATGATCGCATCATCGTCATCCCGGCCGCCGACCCGCTCAACCTGGTGGGCATTCTACTGCCGGGATCGCGCGTGCCGGCGTCTTCAGGCGACGCGATCGCCCATAGAGCGGGCGTACCGGTTGACGTGGGTCCGCCGGGCGCGCTGCTGAGAAAGGTTCAAGGCCTGGCGTCAGTCAGTAGGTAAACATCCTATCATGCTCGAGCGCCAGCTTGACGAGGACGCTGGGCATGGCCATCTCGGCGGGCTTGCCCGTGAGGACCTGGGCATCCACACCTCTCGACTTGCTCGACATGCCTGACAGATAGATCTTTGCACCGGAATTCACGACGGCGTTGTAGAGCTCGCGAAGACTTCCGGTCCCGAGCCCGACCAGATTGTCGAGTACTCCGTCCCGCATGAGCTGGACCGCGTCGCCGGCGAGAAATAGGGTGACCTTGTGGCCCTCGTCGATCGCGGTCTTGGCGACGAGGAAGGCAAGGGCGGCTCTCGTCGGATGTTCGGGGCCGTGGGTGAGGTGGACAAGAATTGACGCCATGGCTCAGGTCTCCTTTGGTCATGACTCTATACCGAACTCATCACGGATGAACGGCTTGATACCCTCCGGGCCTGTGACCTTCAACCACAGGGGCCCGGGCTTCGATTCAGCCTCCAGACCCAACGTGAAAAATGGACAACAGAGATGCTCGAGAATGATGAACTCCGCGATCAGCATGACAAGAGATGGCTCCATCGAAAATCGCACCCCGTACCCGTCCGACAGCTCCTTGATCTCCTTGACCGCTCCTCGCAACTGCTGCGCCAAAACCCGGTGACGCGCGCGCTGTTCTGGGCTCATAGCTGCCATATTGCACGCAAAGGGAGACTCCACTCGCTCGTCCATACTATGTCGCTTGCATTTCGAACACCGTCACTTCAGGCCGCACGTTCGACCTCCCATGCATAGAGTCCAACCCCAACGCCGGCCGCGGTACTCGCAAGGAATGCCTTGAGGAGTCTCCGTCGTGTAATCATCAATCAGCCATCGGCCTCGACCTTAGCACAAACAGTCCGATGCCGTGCGTGACGATCGCGCCCAGAGCCGCCGCGCCAAACGCCGGGGCGAGACCCCAAGACGACAGCGTCCCGGCCAGGATCGCGAAGAACAGCGCGAACGAAAACGACCCTACCAGGACGCCTCGAAGCAGCGTGACCGCCGCCGTGGCGCCCTCGAACTGGTGCGTGAACGCCGCCAGGACCGTGGCGTAGATGGGGAACGGCGTCAGCAGCCCGCTGAGCCGTGGTCCAAGCGACGACGCCGCTCTCGTGATGAGCAGTACCATCGCGAGCGCCGCCGCCATCCGCAGTGGGATCTCCCACCACGAGGATGGGCGCCGACCCTTTGCGGGTGGGCCCTCGGGAAGCACTCGTGACACCGCCGCCAGCACCGCAACGGTTGCGGGGAACGAAACGCTAAGCGGCGGGGTGATTCGGTTGAGTACTGGGGTAACCACGAGAAACGCCCCCCACCCGGCCACCAGGCAGGCGGGCCAGCCCAGGCGCCGGGCCATGGCGCTGTAAGCGACGCAGAACGCCGCCACGGAGACCAGCCCCATGAGCGTCCCCTGCGCCGCGTTGGACGCGAACGCCGTGCCCTGTTCCAACGCGAGGAACAAGGCGACCGGCCCCGACGTCCACGGGAGGCCCGCGAGCCACCCACCCACTCCGGGGCCCCAGCGGCGGCCAGCAAGGCTCAGGGCGCCGATCAACACCGGGACAAGAATCAGCTTGAAGAACAGCACCGTCTACAGGATAGTCGCTCGGCGAGCGCGTAACCAATGCTCTGGATCCACGGAGATCGCGCGGGCCGTTCGGGAACAATCTCTACGGGCGCGGGATCGGTCCGCGACCTGATTCGCGCAGGCGGTTCCAGTCACTATCCCGGACGGGTGACCGCATCGATGCAGAACTCTCGGCGTCAGATCGTCTACGCGGTCACCGTCCTCTGCGTCCTCGCGACCGCGTGCTCGATGGATCGCGTGGGACAGCCGGCGCCCATTCCGGCCGCGAGCCCCGCCGCCTCCCCGCAGGCCGTGGCATCTCCCGCCCCGGCCCCCGAGGAACCCAACGTCTACCGCTCGACGATGACCGAGACAATCGATCCTCGACTCGCCGGGATCACGCCGCGTGTCTACGTGCCAAACGCCGGCTCGGGCACGGTCGACGTGATTGACCCCGCGACGTTTCAGATCATCGACCACTTCAAGGACGACCAGATCCCACACCCCAGCACGCCGGCGTGGGACATGACGCACATGTACGACAACACCACCGAGACCAACACGCTGACCGGGATCGACCCAAGCAGCGGGAAGCCCACGCGCACGATCCCCGTCGAGGATCCCTACAACCTCTACTACACGGCCGACGGGTCAAAGGCCATCGTCGTGGCCGAGCGGTTTCTGCGTCTGGACTTTAGGGATCCCCGAACCTGGGAGCTCATCCGCACGGTCCCGATCCCCTGGCCGGGCGTGGATCATCTCGACTTCTCTGCGGATGGCCGCTTCTTGGTCGCCAGCACAGAGTTTTCCGGCTATGTGGCCAAAGTCGATGTCGTCGAGATGGAACTCACGGGTCAGACAAAGGTGGGCGGTCTGCCCATCGACGTCCGGCTGTCGCCCGACGGATCGGTCTTCTACGTGGCGAACCAGGGCCGCCACGGCGTCTCGGTGCTCGACGCGACCACGCTTCGCGAGATCGACTTCCTGCGCACAGGCAAGGGCGCCCATGGCTTCCACATGAGCCGGGATACGAAGTCGATGTATGTCAGCAACCGGCTAGAAGGCACCATCTCGGTGATCGACACGGCCACGCGCCGAGTCCGCGCGACGTGGCGTATCGGCGGCAGCCCAGACATGATGCAGGTTTCACCCGACGGGCGGCATCTGTGGGTCTCGAACCGGTTCCACAGCAGCGTCACGGTGGTTGACACCAGCACGGGTGACGTCGTGAAGAGGATCAAGGTCGGCAACAATCCGCACGGCCTGACGTACTTCCCCCAACCCGGCAGGTTCAGCCTCGGGCACAACGGCGTCTACCGCTAGCTCGTTCAGAGGTCCCGCGCGCCTAGGGAGCCGCAGCGCTCGACGTCACAACCTGCGGCACGTGGACGGCGGTCCCCAGGTCCAGCCATGCCTGCCAGCCGCCTTCCAAGGCCCGGACGTTTCGAAACCCTCGTTGTAGGAGTTCCTGCGCCACACGGGCGCTGGTGGCTTCGTGTGTTCAGGCACAGTACAGCACGATCAGCCCCGTGGGAGCGAGCTCCGCGACGCGTGACGCGGCTTCGTCCGGCGCAAAGTGGACTGCGGTCGGAATGCGCCTCGGATCGCGATCGAGGTCGCCCGGTTTGCGGACATCTACCACAAGAACCGGCTCTTGGCGTTCCAGCATCGCAGCCAGCTCGCGAACGGAGAGACGCGGGATCTCGACCGCCTCACGCCCCGGCACCAGTTCCACATCGGGAGCCCGCGAGGCCCAGGCCACCAGCGGCGTTCCGGTCACACCGTGCAGCACGACCGATGCCAGCACGACAATCCCGGTCACAGCAAAGACCTGCGGCCCGCCCGCAGCGCCTGACACCAGCACCAGCAGGGCCAGCAGGATGGAGTTCAGCCCGCGGGGACCGTGCCAGGCGGCAAACAACTTGTCCTGTATCGGAATACGAAACCGGCTGAGGACGAGTATCAATACCACCGGCCGACACACGAACAGCACGACGGCTGTAAACGCCACCGTCCGCCAGTCGACTGCGGCCAGCGCGGGTCGGACCAGCGACGAGCCAAAAATTACAAACGTCAGCAACATCAGCAGTTCGGCGGTTGTCTCACCGTATTCGAGGAAGCACTCGCAGAGATCGAGATCACTGATCGCGATCGTCAGTCCCGCGACGAAGGCCGCCAGCAGGCCGCTGGCGCCCAGCGCGTCCGCGGTCGCGTAGGCGATGAACGCCACGCCAAGCGAGTACAGCGACTGGTAGTCACGGCGCACACCGATGCGGCGATCGACCCAGGTCAGCCCCCGCATACCCAGCCACGCCACCGCGACACCGACCAACGGACTCAGCACGAACACCGGAAGCGCAAACCCAACCCAGCTGGTCGCTGAGTGCAGGCGACCGCCGGCGACGGCAATGAGAATCAGGATCGCCGGCAGCGCCACCGCGTCGTTCATGCCGGACTCGACCGAAAGAATCTGCCTGACGGCTTGCGGGGTGCGCCGGTCGCGCAGGACATCGCGCAGCAGCACCGGATCGGTCGACGGCAGAACGGCCCCCAGCAGCAGCGAGGGGATGATCTCG
>CBRGMJ010000124.1:0-5658 GCA_967797525.1 uncultured bacterium
CGGCGGGATCACCGACCCGGTGGCCTCGATACCACCCACGCCGAACAACGCGGTGTCGATGATCTCCTTGCGGTTGATCGCCCACGCCATCGCCTGGCGGACCTTCATGTTGTTGAATGGCGCAATAGCGGTGTTGATGTAGATCGCGCGGAAGTTGGCGGACGGACCGCCCAGCACTTCAACGTTGGCGTCGCTGCGCAGGTTGCGGACTTCCGAGGATGGGACGTATTCGATAAAGTCCACCGTTCCGGTGCGCAGGGCGGTCGCGCGGGCGACGGCGTCCGGGAAGAAGACGAACTCGAGCCGGTCCAGATACGGCAGCCGGCGGCCGCTCGAGTCGGTTTCCCAGTAATCCCCGCTCCGCACCAGGATCAGCCGCTGCTGCGGTGTGTAGCCGACGAACCGGAACGGCCCGGTGCCCGTGGGGGTGGTGTTCAAATCCCCGTCCTTCTCGACGACCTCCCTGGGCACGATGGACGCGGAGAGAGAGTTCGACAACTTGGCGATCAGCGGGGCGAAGGGCTTCTTCAGTTTGAAGACCACAGTGGAGGGATCGGCGGCGGCCACCGACTCAACATCCGCGAAGTCGCCCGCGCGAGGTGAACGAGTCTTGGGATCTTTGATCCGGTTGATCGTATACACGACGTCGTCGGCGACGAACGGTCGCCCGTTGTGGAACTTAGCGTTCCGCCGCAGATGGAACGTCCAGGTCAGGCCGTCGGTCGAGGTGGTCCACGATTCAGCAAGCCCGGGTCTAAACCGGCCCTCCGCGCTGTAGAAGATCAGCGTGTCGTACACGTGCTCCATCATATTTCGAGTGGCCGTCGCGCTGGACAGATGTGGGTCAAGACCGACCGGGTCGGTTTGCATCCCCAACCGGAGTGTACCGCCGTAGCGCGGTCCCGACGTTTGGGCCGCGGTTGGCTGCAGATCGGCCGCGAGCATCAGCAGCGTGCCGATGACAAGCAGCGCCCCCGCCATGCGCAGCGCTGTGCGTGTTTGCATCGCTTCTCCCCCTTAGGCCCCCAGTTTTGGGCATAGAAGCTTCCGCCTGTTGTCTGGGTTTTCCTACTACATCCGCCGCGCCGGCTCGGCGCCGGCAGCCTGTGAGTTCATCAGGCCGGCATGTGGGGATCCAGCGCGTCACGGACCCCATCCCCCAGCAGGTTGAATCCCAGGACGGTCGTGGTAATCGCCAACCCGGGCCCAATCGCGGGCCACGCGCTGAAGGTCATGACCGACCGGCTTTCCGCGATCATCTGACCCCACGTCGGCGCGGGGGGCTGCGTGCCGAGACCGAGAAACGATAGCGCAGCCTCAGCCAGGATCGCGAGCGCGAGCCGCAGCGTACTCTCGACGATCAGCGGGGCGATGGCATTGGGGAGGATGTGCTTGCGGAGTATGCGGACATCACCGGCGCCCAAGGTTTTGGCGGCGTCGACGTACTCTTCATGACGCACCGAGATGACGGCCGCGCGCGCGACGCGCGCCACGGGTGCGGTATAGATGATGGCAATGGCGAGTACGACGTTCCAGAATCCACCACCGAGGAAGGCCAGCAGGCCAATGGCCAGTAGGATCGCGGGAAACGCGAGCAGGATGTCTGTGGCGCGCATCACGACTGCGTCGAACCAACGACCCAGGTAGCCTGAGGCCACGCCGACGCTGCCCCCGACCATCAGCGCCAGACCGACGGACAGCGCGCCCACGCCCAGGGAGATGCGGCCGCCGTAGAGCACACGGGCCAGCGTGTCGCGTCCGTAGAGATCGTTGCCCAGCGGATGAGCGCGGCTGGGACCCTGGAGCCGCTCCGCCGGCGCGATCGTAATCGGGTCGTGTGGTGTGATGAACGGAGCGAACAGGGCGCCGACGAAGACGAGCAAGAGCAGCACACCGCCGAGACGCGCGCTTGGATGGCGTGACAACCGCGCGCTGAGCCCGTGGCGCCGGCGCGCAGCGGGGACGCTACTCGTAGCGGATGCGGGGATCGATGAAGCCATAACAGAGATCCACAAACAGATTCACCAGGGTAAACGACAGGGCAATCGCGAGGACCGCGCCTTGCACCACCGGATAGTCGCGCAGGTTGATGCCTTCCAGCGCGAAGCGACCGATCCCAGGCAGGCTGAAGATCTGCTCGATGATGACCGTGCCTCCGAGCAGCGTCCCGAACTGGAGACCAATGACGGTGACCACGGGGATCAGCGCGTTGCGCAGCGCGTGATGCAGCACCACGGCCGATTCGACCTGGCCCTTGGCGCGCGCAGTGCGGATGTAGTGGCGGCCTAGGACTTCGAGCAGGCTGCTGCGCACGATGCGCGTGCTTGCCGCGGCCAGGATCAAGCCGAGCGACAGCGCCGGCAGGAGCATGTGCCGGAGGTTCGCGAAGACGCCTTCGTCGAGCGACTCATATCCGGTCGGTGGCAGCCAGCCGAGGCGGAGCGAGAACAGCAGGATGAGCAGGACGGCCAACCAGAACGAAGGCACAGACAGACCGAGCAAGACGAAGGCGGTCGCGAGGTAGTCGGCAATCCGACCGCGCCGTAGGGCGGCGAGAATCCCGATCGGAATGCCGATGACGACCGCCACCAGCAGGCCCATCATCGCGAGCTCCACGGTCACGGGAAACCGCCGACGAATTTCGGCGCCGACGGGTCGGCCCGTCCGGAGCGACTTGCCGAGATTTCCGTGGGCCACTTTGCTCAGGTACTCGGCGTACTGGACGTGCAATGGGCGGTTGAGTCCGAACAGTTCCTTCAGTTCTTCGACGCGGCCCCGGGGCAGGCTGCCTTCCAGACCCCCCATCTGCGTGACGACGTCGCCCGGGACGAGACGGATGAGCAGGAAGACGGCCGTGACGACGCCTACCACCGTCGGCGCGGTGAACAGGAGGCGTCGAATCAGGTATACGCCCAACCGCGATCCCCTTCTGGTCGGGCGGTGGTGTCACGGCGCAGGTGCATGTGTGCAGAAACGATACGGCGCCGAAGGTGCCGGCCCCTACCGAGGGTACCGTCCATGTCTTTGACACGCATCTATCTCATCCGGCACGCGGAGACGACGTGGAACGCCGAAGGCCGTCTCCAGGGAACCCTGGACGCCCCGTTGAGCGAGCGAGGACAGCGTCAGGTGAGGCATCTTGTCGAGGCGCTCACCCACGTGCCGCTTGCGGCCGTCTATTCCAGCCCGCTCGAGCGCGCGCACGGCGCGGCCAGGGCGCTCGCCACTGCCCACGGGCTCACCGCGCGCACCGTTGAGGCGTTTCGAGAAATGAACCAAGGGGAGTGGGAGGGTCGCCGGGTCGAGGACGTGGCCACCGAGTCCGGCGAGAGCCTGAAGATGTGGCGCGACTCACCGGCTGAAACACGGCTGCCCGGTGGCGAGACACTGGCCGAGGTCGCTCATCGAGCCGTGGCCGCGTTTGGCGACGTCGCGGCCCGCCATCCAGACGGGACCATTGCCATCGTCGCACACGGCGGCGTGAATAAGACGATCCTGCTGACCCTGCTGGACGCGCCGCTCGGGCATCACTGGCGGATCCGCCAGGGCAATGCCTGTGTGAACATGGTTGAGGTGGACGGGAGCACCGCGCGGATCGCAGTTTTGAACGACACGATCCACTTGGGTCCCGACGGCTGAGCGGGCCCCGCATCACAGGGACGGATTTCCGCCTGTCGTATTCCTCAGGTACCGGATTGGCAGCACAGGAGGAACCATGCTTCGCTTTCTGACCGCAGGTGAATCACACGGCCGCGCGATGGTCGCCATCCTCGAGGGGTTGCCGGCCGGCCTGCCGGTCGATGAGGATGCGATCAACGGCCAGCTGGCCCGCCGGCAGTTTGGCTATGGTCGCGGCGGGCGGATGCAGTTGGAGCAGGACCGCGCGGAGATCCTCGCCGGCGTCATTCGAGGCGAGACGATCGGGTCACCGGTCGCCCTGTCGATCACGAACCGAGACTGGCGCAAGGACGAACCCGACATCACCCGTCCCCGGCCTGGGCACACCGATCTGGTGGGCGCGCTCAAGTATGGGTTCGATGAGGTCCGTCGCGTACTCGAACGATCGAGCGCGCGCGAGACGGCCACGAGGGTTGCCGTCGGGGCGATCTGCCGGCGGCTGCTCGAAGAGTTTGGGGCGCGGATCTCGAGCCACGTCACCGAGATCGGCGGCGAGGCGATCCGCACCCGTCCGGAGCGCTTGGAAGATATCCACGCACTGTCCGAAGCTTCGGCGGTGCGTTGTGTGGACGCGGAAGCCGAGGGGCGGATGAAGGCGGCGATCGACGCCGCCGGCGAGCGCGGTGATACGCTTGGGGGCGTCTTCGAAGTCGTTGTGCTGGGTCTGCCGCCTGGGCTGGGGAGTCACGTCCATTGGGACCGCAAACTCGACGCGCGTCTGGCGGCGGCGTTGATGTCGATCAACGCGATTAAGGGCGTGGAGTTTGGTCTGGGCTTCGATGTCGCGCGGACCCCGGGCAGCCGCGCGCACGACGAGATCTTCTACGATCGATCGCGGGGATTCTATCGCAAGACGAACCGGTCGGGGGGTCTCGAGGGCGGCACGACGAGCGGCGATCCGCTGATCGTGCGCGTCGCCATGAAACCCCTCTCGACGCTGCGGACACCGCTCCAGTCTGTGGACATCCGCACGAAGGCCGTCGTGCAGGCGGTGGTCGTACGCAGCGACGTGTGCGCGGTGCCCGCCGCGGGCGTCATCGGTGAGGCCATGGCGGCGTTTGTGTTGGCCGAGGCATTTCTCGAAAAGTTCGGTGGCGACGCGATGGCGCACATCCGCCGGGCCTACGAGCAGTTCATGGTTGAGGTCAAACGGGCAACGTAGGCGAAGCGCGGCACTCTCAGGAGCGATGTGGTGAAGGCGGGCGCGGTGGCCCTCACGATCGTTGGCCCCCTGGTCAACCTGCGGACATTCCGTCTTGACGACGCGCGCTGGCTGGTCGCGGCGATGCGCCGTGGGACGTGGTGGCGGTGGGACGCGCCGTGGGAGGGTCGTCCGACGAACCACGAGCTGCGCGGCGTGCCCTCGCGCTTGGCCGTCCTGGTCCGCGACCCCGCGTCGATGCCCAGACGCATGGTGATCGAGACGCAACGAGGCGTGCCGGTGGGATCGGTATCGCGGTACTGGGTCGATGAGCATACGCAGTGGATGGATGTCGGCATCGGCATCTATGAGTCGCGGCACTGGGGGAAGGGTTATGGGACCGCGGCACTGGCGTTGTGGGTCGACCACTTATTCGACGCGATGCCAATCCGGCGCGTTGGGTTGCGGACGTGGTCGGGCAACGTCCGGATGATCCGGACGGCGCGCGGTCTGGGGTTTCAGCAAGAAGCCAGGTTTCGCGAAGGCTACGCAACAGTACGGCGGACCTACGATCGTCTCGCGTTCGGCCTGTTGAGACGCGAATGGCGGCGCGCGCGCCGGTCATGGTGGGTCTGAGATGCGGGTGGTCTTCCTGATCGGGATGATGGGATCGGGAAAAACACAGGTCGGCCGTGCCCTGGCCACTCGATTGGGCTGGACCTTCGTCGACACCGACGCCGAGATCGTCGCCCGCGAGGGCCGGTCGATCAGCGAGATGTTCGCCGTGTCCGGCGAACCATATTTTCGCAAAGTGGAGCAGGCTATGGTGCGCGAGGCGG
>CBRGMJ010000125.1:0-5653 GCA_967797525.1 uncultured bacterium
GGGATTTCAGGCCGCATTGGAGACGCTGAAACCCGGTGCGAAAGAGTGTGAGGTGCTCGCGGCCGGGTGGGCGGTGATGACGCGGCTCGGGAGTGAGTGGACACAGTGTGCCAACATCGTCTCGTCGGGGCCCTACACGGCGCCCTACCGCCGGTTCACCTCGGACCGCATCATACGAGAGGGCGACCCGGTCGTCATCGACATCGGCGGCTGCTACAACGGCTACTGGGGCGACTTCACGCGCACGTTCATCTGCGGCAACCTGCGGCCGACCGCCGAGCAGATCGATCTGCACCAGCAGTGCTACAACGCGCTGTTCAACGCCTGCGCTACCGCCCGCGTCGGCAAGACAAATTACGATGTCTACATGGCGGCCCAGCCGTTTGTGCGAGACAATCTGGGTCACGGCGCCGGCCTCAGCCCGTGGGAGCCTCCCTACTTCAGCGCGTCGAGCAAAGACGAACCCATCCCGCTCCAGAAAAATATGGTGCTGAACCTGGAACCGTACGCGGGAAAGCCGGGCATCGGGGGCTTCCGGCTCGAAAATAACGTCATCGTGACCGACGGCGAGCCGGAGATCTTCACGACATTGCCGTTTGACGAACGCCTTCTCAGAGAGGTCCACCCCTTGGACAAGACGACAGGCCGGCGGTACCGGTAACGACCGCTCCCGTGGCGCCACCGCGAGATGCGATACGTCGTTGAACGCCTCGTGCTCCTGGTTCCCACTCTCTTGGGGATCCTGCTCGGCGTCTTTCTCCTCCTCCACCTCGCGCCGGGCGATCCGGTCGAGGTCCTCGCCGACACGCAGACCGAGCATATTCCGAAAGAACAGCTCGATCTTATCCGCAAGGATCTCGGTCTGGATCGCCCCCTGTACGTGCAGTACCTGCGCTATGTCGGCCGCGTGATCCACGGCGATCTAGGCACGTCGTTCCGCACCCGGCTGCCGGTGCTGGATGATATCCGGATCGGCATAGGCCCAACGGTCCAACTTGCCGGCGCCGGGATGCTCGTCGCGGTCCTGATCGGGCTGCCGGTCGGGGCCCTCTCCGCCCTCAGACGGAACACCATGGCTGACTACGCCTCGCTCTCGCTGGCGGCCGTTGGGTTGAGCGCACCGAGCTTCTGGATTGGGATGTTGCTTCTCTACCTCTTTGCCTTCCGTCTGCGCTGGTTTCCGCTCACCGGTGATGGTGACGGGAGCCTGCGTTCGACCGTGATCCACCTCGTGCTGCCCGCGTTTGTCGTGGGCGCGAGCCTGGGTGCGCTCCTGGCTCGACTCACCCGCTCAGCCATGCTGGAGGTCTTGGGGCAGGACTATGTGCGGACGGCGCAGGCGAAAGGCCTGCCCGGTGCGGTGATCGTCGCGAGGCACGTCCTGCGAAACGCGGCAATCACCCTGGTGGCGGCCGCCAGCACGATGTTCGCCCACCTGCTGACCGGATCGGTGGTCGTCGAGGTCGTGTTCTCCCGGCGCGGGCTTGGCTGGTTGATGATCAACGCGATTACCGGGCGTGATTTCCCCCTGGCCCAAGGGCTGATCCTGGTGTTTGGCGTCATCATTGTGCTGGTCAACTTAGCAACCGATCTGTTCATGGGATATCTTGACCCGCGGGCCTCATACCAGTGAGTGCGCGTGCGATCCTGGCAATGGCGCGAGGATCACCCGCCGTCGTGATGACACGACACGGCTCCAGCGAGCGGCGCAGGTTCCTGCGTGAATTGTTGTGGACGCGACGGAGCTCGGGACTCGCGGCCCTTATCCTTGCCGCGCTGGTGCTCATGGCCACGGCCGCCCCGGTGGTTGCACCCTACGATCCTTCGGAACAGGACCTTGCCAACCGGTACCAGCCGCCGGTACGAGCACACCTTGCCGGGACGGATGCGTTTGGACGAGACATCCTCTCTCGAATCATCTGGGGGACGCGGATTTCGCTGCTTGTCGGCGTCGTTGCCGTGGCTCTGGCGACGACGGTCGGAGCGTTGTTGGGAGTCACCTCAGGATACACGGGTGGCCGGTTGGATCGAGCGCTGATGTTCATCGTGGATCTCTTGATGGCGTTCCCGTTGTTGTTGCTGGCGCTCGCCATCATCGCCACGCTGGGCCCCGGGCTCATGAACGTGATGCTGGCGATCGCCCTGGGCAGCGTGCCCATCTTCGCGCGCGTCATGCGGGCAGAGACCCGCGCCATCCGCGAGCGCGACTTTGTCGCGGCGGCCCGGTCGATCGGCGCCTCCCATCCGCGCATCATCCGAAAATACATCTTCCCGAACATCATGGCGTCGACGATCGTCCTGGCCAGCACGCGCATCGGCACCGCCGTGCTCACCGAAGCCAGCCTCTCGTTCCTGGGGCTCGGGATCCGGCCCCCAACGCCATCCTGGGGCATCATGGTCGCGGAAGGACGAGCCTACCTAGAGCAGGCCCCGTGGATGGCGCTCATCCCCGGCGTCACGATCATGATCACGCTGCTGAGCTTCAACCTCTTCGGGGACGGACTGCGCGACGCGCTCGACGTGCGCCTCCGGCATTCCGGTCGATGAGCGCTCAGGAGGGTCCCATGACCCCACAGCCGATTATCGATGCGGACGTCCACTCCGTCATCCCGAGCGTGAAGGCCCTGTATCCCTACCTCTCGGAGTACTGGCGCCGCTACATCGAGATCAGCGGATTTACGCGTCCCCCCACAAACCACGCGCCGAGCGGGGGGCCTCGTGGAGACAGCATCCCGCCCGGCGGGGGCCCGGCGGGCTCGGATGTCGGGTTCATGCGCCAACAACTGCTGGATCAATGGAACATCCAGTATGCGATCCTCAACCCCAGCTATCACGGCGTCGCGTGGCTCGCGAACATGCAT
The DNA here is from genome assembly GCA_967797525.1 of uncultured bacterium. Taxonomy (GTDB): domain Bacteria; phylum Sysuimicrobiota; class Sysuimicrobiia; order Sysuimicrobiales; family Humicultoraceae; genus JBGPNN01. Next base: position 2,862 of record CBRGMJ010000125.1, read on the forward strand.
CTCGCCGGGGCGCTTGCCACCGCGGTGAATGAATGGACGGTCGAGCACTGGCTGGACCGAGACGCCCGATTTCGAGCGAGCATTGTTGTGGCCCCGCAGGACCCGGCAGGCGCCGCGAAAGAGATCGATCGCGCGGCCAGACACAAGGGGTTCGTCCAGATCCTGCTTCCCAGTAGCTCGGAGGCGCCGTACGGCAAGCCACGGTACCGACCGATCCACGAGGCGGCGGCGCGCCACGGCCTCCCAATCGGGATCCACCTGGGTATGGCGACGGAAACCACGCCGCCCCCGTCCCCCAACGGCTGGTTCTCTTACTACCTGGAGATGCACGCGATCAGCGGCCCTATGTCGGCGATGTCTCACACGACGAGCTTCGTCTGCGAAGGGGTCTTCAAAGAGTTCCCATCGCTCAAGGTCGTCATGATCGAGTGCGGCATGTCCTGGGTGCCGACCGTGATGTGGCGACTCGACAAGGACTGGAAGGGACTGCGCCATGAGGTGCCGTGGGTCGAACGCAAGCCCAGCGAATACATTCGCGAGCATTTCCACTCGACGACGCAACCGGTGGAAGAACCGGACCGTCCGGAGCACCTGCAACAGATCTTTGACATGATCGACAACGACCGGTTCTTCATCTTCGCGACCGACTATCCGCATTGGGACTTCGACTCGCCGGATCATGCGCTCTCGGCGATCAGGCGTGAGTTGCGCCCGCGGATCTTTTACGAGAACGCTCGTGAGTTGTACAGGCTCTAGGAGGATCATGGGTGGGCCACGTCATCGGCCGGGCTGCGGAACTCCCGCCTGGCGAGCGCAGGATCGTGACGCTGCGCGGTATCTCGATTGGCGTCTTCAATGTGCACGGCGAGTACTACGCGCTGCACAATCGCTGTGCGCATCAGGGCGGTCCCGTGTGCCTCGGTGACATCGTGGGGCTCGCCACCTCCCCCACCCCTGGGCAGTGTGAGTGGACCCGCGAGGGCGAGATCCTGCGCTGTCCGTGGCACCGGTGGGAGTTTGATATCAAGACGGGGTTGGCGTTGGTCGACCCGGCCAGGGTCAGGGTCAAGAGCTATCATGTCACCGTCGAGCCGGTTGAAGAGAAGGTGCGACCACCTGATCCGCCGCGTCTGGAGACGTATCCCGTCACGGTGGAATCTGGATGGCTGGTCGTGCACGTGTAGGACTCAAGTTCCCGCGCCGGCAAGGCGCGGCGGGAGGGATCGTCGATGACAAAACGGATGGTGCACCTGCTGCTCGTACTGACGCTCATCACGACGTTGATCGCCATTCCTGGGTCGCTGGCCCAGGCCCAACGTGCCAGGAAGCGATTGGTGTGGTCCAACGCGCTGCCGACGGTCTGTCTCGATCCCGCGTTCGGCGGGCGGCTGCCCGATTGGAACAATCGCATGAATATCTTCAACCAGCTCGTCACCCACAAGCCTGGGACGCTGACCGAGGTGGCGCCCGATTTGGCCGAGCGGTGGACGGTCAGCCCAGACGGCACGGTCTATACCTTCTTTCTCCGCTCCGGCGTGAAATGGCACGAGGGTTACGGCGAAGTCACGGCGCAGGATGTCAAGTACTCCTGGGACCGTCTCCTGGATCCGGCGACACGCGCCGCCGACAACTCCGACCTCCGTCCCGTCAAGTCGATCGAGGCCGTCGACGCGCGTACCGTGCGCGTCACGCTCGAGGCGCCAACGCCGGGCTGGTTGGTCTCCATCGCCAACTCGGCCTGGACGTACGTCGTGAACCGGCGCGCCGTCGAGGAGCGCGGCAACCAGCACTGCCTGCGGCCAATCGGCACGGGCCCGTATCGCGTCGTGCGTGCCGAAGCTCGCGGGGGGGCCGTGCTGACCGCCTTCGACGAATACTGGGGAGGCCGGCCCAAGATCGATGACATCGAAATGCGCATCATTCCCGAAGAGGCGGTCGCCGTCCTCGCGCTACGCAGCGGCGACCTCGACTACATGATCGTGCGCGAATTCGCCAACATCGCGCTGTTGCGGCGCGTTCAGGACACGGTCGTCAACGTTGACGACCACTTCTCAGCCAGCCCGTACATCCTCACGATGAACAACAGCCGAAAGCCCCTCAACGATGTCCGCGTCCGGCGGGCTATGATTCACGCGATCGATCGCAAGACGCTGGTGGTCAAAGTGACCGAGGCACTCGCCAGCCGCGTGGCCCACAGTGTGGTGCCGCCCGCGTTGTTTGGGTTCTCTGAAGACGTCACGAAGTATGAATTTGATCGCGTCAAGGCCAAGCGGCTGCTGGCGGAAGCCGGCCTCGCCAATGGCTTCAAGACATCGATCATGGTCCTGAACTCCGCCTACCATCCCGCGGTGGCGCTCATCGCGCAAGCCATGTGGAAGCAGGTGGGGATCGATGTCCAGATCGATCTCATCGACGTCGTGGCCCGTGCCGCGCGACACCGCACCGGCGACTATGACATGACGCTGGCCAACCGGACGAGCGCGGAAGTGACACAGGCCCTGCTCGACTACGACCCCCGGAACATTCCAGGACAGAACTATGCGCAATATCGAGGGCGGGGCCTTGACCGCCTCATCGACGCTCAGCTCCATGAAATCGATCCGCAGAAGCGCGCGGCGACGATCAAGCGCATCCAGCAGCAGGTGGCTGCCGACGTGCCGGGCATTCCGCTCTGGTATGTGGCTGAAGGCACGGCCGCGCGCAATACGGTCAAAGGCATGATTCCTAACCTGTCGTGGTGGCAGACGCGATTCCATCTGTTCGACAACGAGCGCTAGCCTGGCAGAGTGGTT
>CBRGMJ010000126.1:0-5637 GCA_967797525.1 uncultured bacterium
TAACATGAACAGAGAGTGCAGACGACCGCGTTGTGGACCGCGGCCGCGTTCTCGACGACGATCAGATTGCTCACCTTGATCCCCAATTCGGCGAGCGCAGAGGCCGAATCCGACAGGAGCCGCCGTCTGAACGCGGGATCGACCCACGCGCGGGCCACGACTCTGGCGCCGATCATCGGTCCAATGTCCTTTTCGTAGAGCTCGACCAGCCGGTCGACGGCTTCGGTCGAAAGAAGTCCCTTTTCGATCAGCAACGACTCCAGTGCCGCCGTCCGCAGCTGAGACTCGGAAAGCTCGCCGGGATGGTGCGCCCCGTCGTGATGATCGTGGTCGTGATGATCATGGTCGTGATCATGATGGCCGTGACCTCGATCGCCCATAATGCGCGCCCCTTCGATGGTGGTGTCGTCTTCTATACCGGTTCCAAATAGCTTTCCCAGAGGTCGATGTACACGCTGTCCTTCGATGCCGCGGCCTGACCCCAGAGGTCCCTCGCGGCGAACCGCACCGAATAGACAGGCTGCGGATGCGGACCCAGGCCGTGCGCGTTCGTGTCCGCAAACGCATAGACTCCCTGGACTCGGTGGATGACGCCCTGCTTGCCACGCACGTATCGGGGGAGCCGGGTATGTCCCTTGAAGTGCTCGTTTCTTGCCCGTACCCGATCGTCCGGGCGGAACCGGGCGACTCCGGCGGCTGGCTTCGCGGGACGCTCGTGAGAGTGCACGACCGTTTCCACGGGGGTTGGGGTGCCCTTGGTCTCCGCCGGCGTCAATGCGCCCTTCTCTACCAACAGCATTTGCACCGCGGTGAGCCAGCGTTCGAAGTATCCATAGGCCAGGTATTTCGCCGGAGGAATCGATTCAATGGCGCGCCGGAACTCGTCGATGTTGAAGACGCGCGCGCGGATGAGGGCCCCCATCATGGCACGCACACGGAGTTCCCAGGGCGCGTGGAAGGGCGCGTCATCACGATGGATGGGGCCGAACCCATGCATACCCCCCATATCGTGCACGCCGTTCATGGGTCTGTCCCTCCCGCGGATCGGCGTCGCTCTCGCGGCGCTCTACGTGCTGTTTTCGAGAGCGGCTTCAATTTCCTGCTTCACTTGAGTATCCTCTTCGCGCCCCACCGCCGCCTGCAACGCCGCCAGTGCATCCTCTCCGCCGATGCGTCCCAGCGCCCACGCCGCATGGCCTCGCACGATCGGGTCATCGGGGTCGCACAGCGCGCGAATCAACTCCGGCACGGCGCGCCGGTCGCCCAGGTTCCCCAGCGCGACCGAGACGTTGCGCCGCAGCCCACTACGCTTCGCCCGCTTGACCGGGCTTCGCCGGAAGCGCCGCTGATACGCGTCCTCATCAATGTTCAACAACGGCAACAATTCGGGATAGGGCCCTACGTCCTGTCGGGGCTGGAATTCGTGATGCGTCGTCGGCCGCGCCAAACGATTGAACGGGCACGCCTCCTGGCAAAGATCGCAGCCAAAGATCATGTCTTGCAGTGTGGGCCGCACTTCGCGGGGAATCCACCCGCGGTGCTCGATGGTCCAGTACGAGATGCACTTGCGCGAATCCACCACACCCGACGCCACGATCGCGCCCGTCGGGCAGGCCTCGTCCCCCCGCAGACACGCCTCGCAGTATCCGCAATCCCCTGAGGCCGGTGGGTCGGGTTGCAGCGTCAGATCGGTCAAGACCTCACCCAGTACTACCCAGGTTCCAAACGCCTTCGTGATCAGACACCCGTGCCGGCCGCACCACCCGAGTCCTGCCCGCTGCGCGATCGCGCGGTCGAGCATCGGTCCGGTGTCGACGTAGTAGTGCGCGAGCGCCGCGCCGCGCGTCTTCAACCACGCACAGAGCGCACGCAGCCGCTTCCACATCACGAGGTGATAGTCGTCGCCCCAGGCGTAGCGGGCGATGCGCCCGCGCAACGTGCCGTCCGCGGGCGGTGCCGCCTCACCGGCGTAGTAGTTCATGGCGACGGCAATGATCGATCGGGCCAAGGGCTTCACCCGCTGCGGGTGCGCCACGCGCTCAGCCCTCAGCGCCAGGTACTCCATGCCCGCGTGCATGCCGGCGTCGATCCATTGCCTGTACGCCGCGCCTGCCTCTCCAAATGACTCGGCCGTCGTAATCCCCACAAGGTCGAACCCCAGCGATCGGGCCTCCTGTTTGACGGCCGCCTCGAGGCTCATGTGGCGCTCTGTCCGGGGCGTATCCACAGGACCGTCGCGGCGACGACGATTGCGAGACCCGCCGAGATGAGCAACGGTAGCCCGGGGTTTGCGCGGTACGCGAATCCACCGGCGAAGACGCCCGCGGCCGACATCAGCGCCGAGAGCACCCCGGCGATCGCGAATGCGCGGCCGAACATTGCCGCCGGCACGCGCGATCCGATCATGGCCTGCCCAAGTGAGTTCATCGGCGCGCGCGCCCTGAAGATGGACGTGAGCGGGAGCAGCGCGGCCGGCCCGAAGACGATCCCCGAGATGCCGGCCGCGTAGAGCAGGGTGGCGCCGGCGAGCGCGAGGGGGATACCGACCCGGTCGCCGATGCGGCCCGCCGCGGCCGTCAGCCCGATGCCCCCCACCGCCTGCATCGAACTCAGAAACCCGATCTCGGAGAGCGAGAGCCCACGGGCCTCGCGCAGGAACGGCGTCGCAAACGGGGTCGTAATCAGCATGACGAACTGGATCCCCGCGTGGATCAACAACACTGGGGCCACCGGTCGGATCTCGGCCCACCTGAAGGCCCGCGTCACCTCGGCGGCGCGCGGGCCGTCCTGACCGCGCCGGAGCACCAGGATCAACAGCGTCGAGAGCGCGAAGAACCCCGCCGCCAGCCGCAGCGTCGTGGGGATCCCAGACGCGTCCGCGATGAGACCCCCGATCGTCGGGGCGACCAGAAACGCGAGCGACGAGGTGGCCCCGAGCGCCCCAAAGGTGGTGGCGAGTTGGGATGCGGGCACGCGCTGGCTGATGTATGCGTGGACGATCGGCAACCCAAAGAACGTCAGCTCGTACAGCAGCAGACCGGGCAGCAGCCATGCGTACGTGGGGGCGGCCGCCAGCAGCAGCGGCACCGGCGTGCCGACGAGCCACGACGCGAGCATGACGCTGCGCGGGCTCACCCGATCGGCGACCAGCACGCCGATCAAGTAGCCGGTCGCGAGCGCCAAGTGCCGCGCAGTCCACAGCGTCCCGAGTTGCACGGGTGACGCGCCGAGCTGCCGCGCGTAAATGGGCACCAGCCCGTCGTAGAGCCCGACGCCAAACGTCCAGAAGAGGATGGCGATGAACAGCAGTTGCAGGTTGCGGTCGGTGCGGAGCGGCATGCGGGGCCGCTAGGACGCGGTGCGCACCTGCAGGCCTTTGGGCGCGATCTCCATTTTGAGGACCTGATAACCGGCGCCGCGGAGTTGGCTCTCCACCGTGCGCTTGGCTCCCGCGCGGGTGAAGATGACCACACACCCGCCCCCACCGGCGCCGCAGGCCTTGCCGCCGATCGCGCCGTGCCGGCGGGCGATAGAGAGGGCCTTGTCGATCTCCGGCGTCGAGACGCCCGCAGACAACTCGCGTCGGTGCGTCCACTCTTCGGTGAGCAACTCACCGACGGCGTTGAGGTCTTGGGCGCGAAGGGCGTCACGCATCTGTCGCGCCACCGAGGCGATGCTGCGCATGCGGCTGACGACGGCCGGCGCCCCGTCGAGGTACGCGCGGACGACGCCCCAGTTGGTGACGCCCGAGGCGTGTGGTTGCCCGCTGTAGACGAGCACGAGCCGGTCCTGCAGGGCCACACGCAGCTTTGGCGTGTCGAGCAAGGGCTCGACGTGATCGCCGTCGGCGCCAAATCGAATCGCGCTGACACCACCATGCGCGGCGGCCAGGTGATCCTGGCGCCCGGTCAGTGTCCTAATCGATTGCGTCTCGAGCCGCCACGCCACCGCGACCAGATCATCGAGCGGTCGCAGCCTGCGACGCAGCCGGTCGAGCGCTCCCAGCAGCGCGACGAGCAGGGCCGACGACGCGCCCAGACCCGACCCCGGCGGCGCGGTCGAGGTGAGCGTGACATGTATCCCGGTCTTGGGCTCAGCAAACCGAAGCGCGCGGCACGCGAGATCGAGCGGGCCCGCGGCCGGCAGGGCGTCGAGCGAGTCGGCCTTGAGACGCTGCCGCATGTCCTGTGAGGTGATCGTAATGCCGCTCCGCACCGTCGCCAGACGGACGGAGACCGGGATATCGACGGCGGCGTTGATCGTCCAGGCATCGTCTTCGATCAGGCAGATGGGATGGATGTCGAGCGTCCCACCGGCGAGATCGACCCTCGTGGGCGCCTGCGCGTCGATGATCATCCGAGCAGCCCATCAAGCGCCCGGCGGAAGGCTTCGGTTGCGCGGCCAAGCGAGCGCGCGGCGCGCCCGGTGACGATGACGCCGATCATCACGGCCCACACGTGCGTGATCGCGAAGTACCGGCCCAAATCCTCGGGGCGAAGACGGCGCTGGCTCGGCACGATCAGCCGGCGCCGGGTCAGGGAGCCCAGGCGGGCGAGCGCGACCAGATCGTCGGCCACCGGCTCGGCGCCGTAGCCCTGGGGCGGGACCAGCGCAGCCTCCAACCAGTCACCCGGCAGCGCCGTCACCGATCCCATGGCGTCATGCGGATAGTCGTGGGGGATGGCCGGGATGACGGGCACCCCGACGTCGTAGAGAAACAGCGGCAGCCGGTGCACATAGGCATCGAGGAAAGCAAATCGCCGCAAACGGGGGATTTCCTCCCTTGTGACCATCATTTCTTCGCCCGGCACCAGACCGGTTGGGAGACCCACCTTCAAAATGGCGTCCAAACGATCCTCTTCATCCTCCAGCGACCCAAATCGGGTTCCCGAAGCCCGGTGGCGAACGTTGATGTGCGCCTTCAGCAGGTCGGCACCGGCGGACGCGGCGGCTTTCGCCAGCGCCGCGTCATTGCGTGGCAGGCTCACGATCAGCAGGCCTCGGCGGCCAAGTGGATCGCCGGCGGCGCTCATCGCTACCACACCACGTCTACCGGATACTGGGCAATCTGCGGATCGCCACTGACCAGCGCCATCTGTTCGCTCACCGCCTGCGCGACGAGGACGCGGTCGAAGGGGTCGCGGTGCAGCGGGGGAAGGTTATGGATTCTCACCGCGTGGTGCAAGTGCACGGGCAGGACTTCGAAGGCGTTGGCCGCGACCTGTTCGGCGATGAGGCGCTCGGGATCCTGCCGGAGCGTCAACCGGCCCAGCCCAACCTTCACGACGATCTCCCAGCCGCTCGCCGCGCTGAAAAAGACCGCATTCCTCTGATCGGCGATTGATCGGCGCGCGCGATCGGAAAGACGCGCGTCATCGGTGATCCACCAGAGGAATGCGTGCGTGTCCAGCAGGACCCTCACTCGTTGAACCCCCGGACCACGTCATCGGGCAGCGGTGAGTCGAAGTCATCGGCCATGGAGATCTTCCCACGCGCGCTTCCCGGAATCCTCCGATGGGACCTTGCACCCAGAGGAACGAGCCTGGCCACGGGCTTGCCGGCCTTGGCGATGGTAATTTCCTCTCCAAGAAGCACCCGTTCGAGAAGCCTGGATAGGTGGGTCTTGGCGTAGTGGAT
>CBRGMJ010000127.1:0-5617 GCA_967797525.1 uncultured bacterium
TACGCGATCCTCAACCGGCTGAACAAGACCGAGGTCAACATCATCACGATCGAGGATCCGGTGGAATACCAGCTGGCGGGGATCAGCCAGGTGCAGATCAACCCCAAGGCGGGGCTGACGTTTGCCAACGGGCTGCGGTCGTTTCTGCGGCAGGACCCGGACATCATCATGGTGGGGGAGATTCGGGACGAAGAGACGGCGCGGATCGCGATCCACGCGGCGCTGACGGGGCATCTGGTGCTGTCGACGCTGCACACGAACGACGCGTCCGGGGCGGTGACCCGGATGGTGGACATGGGGATCGAGCCGTTCCTGGTGTCGTCGTCGGTGATCGGGGTGGTGGCGCAGCGGCTGATCCGGTTGTTGTGCACGCGGTGCCGCGAGTCGTACGTACCGCCGGCGGAAGTGATTGCGCGGTACGGGCTGGCCGGACCGAACGATCCGCCGCCGACGCTGTATCGGGCCAAGGGGTGCGAGGCGTGCAACAACATTGGGTACAAGGGGCGGATCGGGCTGTTCGAGATCATGGTGATGGATGATGACGTGCGCAACCTGGTGGTGAAAGAAGTGGCCTCGGACGTGATCAAGCGGGCGGGAGTCGCCGGGGGGATGCGGACGCTCCAGCAGGATGGGATCTCCAAAGTGCTCAACGGGATGACGTCGCTCGAAGAGATGCTGCGCGTCGTGTTCGTGGAGTAGGGGGTGGAGGATGCACATCGATGATCTGTTAAGAGAAGTCGTTGCAGCGCAGGGGTCGGACCTGCACCTCACGTCGGGTATCAAGCCGACGATGCGGGTCTGGGGCAAACTGACGCAGATGGAACAGTACGAGGTGCTGACACCTGAGGACACCTTCCAGCTTGGGTACAGCATGCTCAACACCTTCCAGAAGCAGAAGTTCGAGAAGTTCTGGGAGCTCGACCTGTCCTATGGGGTGCCGGGTCTGGGACGCTTCCGCGTGAACATCTACCGGCAGCGCGGCGCGGTCGGGATCGCGGCCCGGGTCATTCCTATGACCATCCCCTCGATTGAGGCCCTCAACCTGCCGCCGGCCTTGAAGGACCTGACGCGGAAGGCACGCGGCCTCGCGCTGGTGACGGGCCCGACCGGTCAAGGGAAATCGACGACGCTCGCCTCAATGATCGACTATATTAACACCGAGCGCAGCGCGCACATCGTGACGGTCGAGGACCCGATCGAGTACCTCCACCAACATAAGAAGAGCATCATCAACCAGCGCGAGCTGGGTTTCGACACGCAGTCGTTCCCCAACGCGCTGCGGGCGGTGCTGCGCGAAGACCCCAACGTTGTGCTCGTCGGTGAGATGCGCGACCTGGAGACGATCGGCGCCGCGCTGACGATCGCCGAAACCGGCCATTTGGTCTTCGCCACGCTGCATACGGCGAACGCGGCCCAGTCGGTCGACCGCATCATCGACGTATTCCCACCCTACCAGCAGCAGCAGGTGCGCATGCAGCTCTCGATGGTCCTGGAGGCCGTGATCTCGCAGCAGCTGATCACGAACCAGCGTTTTCGCGGCAGCCCCGACAGCCGGTCGGCGCCTCGGTCGAAACTGGGCCACGCGACGTCGGGAAACTGGCCGTCGATCGAGGAAATCGGACGGGTGCCGGCGGTCGAGGTGATGCTGGCCACGCCCGCGGTCCGCAACCTGGTCCGGGAGGCCAGATCCCACCAGATCGAGCCCGCCATACAGACGGGCGGTCAGCCCGGGGTGCTGACGATGGACCAGTCGTTGCGCGACCGGCATGTGCAAAAGATGATCAGCCTGGACGATGCTCTGAGTAGGGCGATTCACCCTGAGGAACTGCGCAAGATGATCCGGGAGGCCGGCGGCGACACTGAACCCGCCAGGGCTTCCCTAAGGAGGTAGGCGCGGGTCATGGCTGTCTTTCGCTACAGCGCCAAAGATAACACCGGCCGGCTCATTTCCGGCGTGATCGAGGCTGATACGGACGCGATGGTCGTCGACCGGCTGCGCGATATGGGGTTCTTTATCACGAACCTCGAACGGACGGTCGAGCGCACGGATGTCTTTCAGAGCCTGCAGGGTCTGTTCGGCATCGGCCTCAAAGACCTAGCGATTTTCAGCCGGCAGTTTGCCACCATGGTGAGTTCCGGTCTCTCGCTGGTCCGCACCATGTCGATCCTCGAACAACAGACCACCAACAAGCGTTTGAAGGGGATCATCGCGCAGGTCCGGGTGGACGTCGAGGCGGGCCGCCCGCTCTCCGATGCGATGGGCCGGCACCCTAAAGCGTTCTCGTCCCTCTATGTCAACATGGTCAAGGCCGGCGAGACCGGCGGTGTGCTGGACGAAGTCCTGGAACGTATCGCCACCTATATGGAAAAAGACCAGGCCCTGCGCAGCAAGATTCGGTCGGCCATGGTGTACCCGATCTTGCTGACGTGCGCCGCCCTGGGCGGGCTGTTCTTCATGACCATCGTCATCCTGCCGCAGTTCGAAAACTTGTTCCGCGAACTGGGTGGGGGAGCCACGTTACCTCTTCCGACACAGATCGCCATGGCGGTTAGCGTCGCGATCCGCCGCTACTGGTTCGCCGGCATGATCGGATCCGTCGTACTCCTCTACGTGCTGCGCCGGTACATGCAGACCCCCGGCGGGCGGGCCCGCTATGATCGCTTCAAGCTCAAGATGCCGGTGCTGGGCGAGTTGAACCGCAAGATCGTCGTCGCCCGATTTACCCGGACGCTCGGGACGCTGATCGCGAGCGGCGTGCCCATCATGCAGTCGCTGGAAGTCGTCGCCCGTGCGATCGACAACGTGGTCATCGGCGACGCCGTCGATGCTGTCCGCGCCAGCATCCGTGAGGGGCAGACCATTGCGATCCCGCTGCAGTTCTCGGGTGTGTTCCCGCCCATGGTCGTGCAGATGGCCAAGGTCGGCGAGGAGACCGGCGCGTTGGAGCAGATGCTCCAGAAGGTCGCCGATTTTTACGATGTCGAGGTCGAAACGATGGTCGCGAGCCTGACCTCGTTGCTCGAGCCGATCCTGATTATCTTCATGGGTGTCATCGTCGGCGCGATGGTCATCTCTCTCTATCTGCCGATCTTCCAGCTGGCCACCGGGGTGCGATGAGGGGAGTCCCAAACGCGGCGAGCGTCTAAAACAGTGGATCAGTGGGTATACCACGCCTTGAGCCAACCCAGTTCGTCGGACGACGTTGATGACGTGGTCAGGCGGTGGGGGTGACGTCGGGGGGCAGGGGGTGAGTCGTTCACGGAGAGAGCCGGGAAGAGCAAGGCAAGACCCGGTCTGATGAAACCAACATCCTAGGGAGGGATAGACAGTGCTGCAGGCCATCTGGAAGAAGAAGCGGAGGAGCGAGCGCGGGTTCACGCTGATCGAGCTCGTGGTCGTGCTCGCGATCCTCGGTATCCTAATCGCACTGGCAGTGCCGCGGTATCTCGGCGCGCGCAAGAGCGCGCTGGTTGCTGAGGGTGACAACGCGCTCCAGGAGATTAAGACCTTGTCCTGGGCGTACTACCAGCAGTACAGCACGTTTGCGACCCTAGACACCGGGTTCCCGGGCGTCATCGGGTTCCAGCCGCCGGGAACCGCATGCTGGACGTTTACAATCCCGTCCGCGACGGGGTCACTCGTGACGATGCGGGCAACGGGCAACACGACCGGCCGGACGCAGTGTGGCATCCTGTCGGGCACCGAGCAGATCAACGTGACGTTGGACAACACCGGCGCGTCGACACGCGCGACCTCCGGTCTGTAGATCCAGAGCAACTCGTGTGGAACTGGGGTGGCCCGCCATCGGCGGGCCACTCGCTCTTTCTAGGGAAAGTTCACGGTGATACGTTCCTGGCGGAGCGCGCTGCCACGTTCCCGCGACGTCTAGGTGGCTCGAGCCCTGGGAACAGATACGACGAGAATCAGCGACTGGGGAGTCGCGACGGGAGCCGGACACACGGTCATGAAGACGCCACGGAGCAGGCACGAACGCGGGTTCACGCTCATCGAGCTGGTCGTCGTTCTGGCGATCTTGGGCATCCTGATCGCACTCGCCGTACCCCGGTACCTGGCATCGCGTCGTCACGCGCTGGCCGTCGAAGCCAGCAACACCCTGGCAGAGCTGAAGACCACCGCGTGGGGCTACTACCAGGGGTACAATACCTGGGTGGGGCTCCCGATTGGTACCATCACGGGCTCAAACGCGCTGGGGATCCAGCCGCCCGGCGGTGGGTGCTGGGACTACAGCATCGAGAGCGCCACCGGGCTTGCCGTCGCGTTTCGGGCCATCGCGAACCCCACCTCGCAGCCGCGGTGCGGGACGTTGGGTGTCGGCAACCTCATCGATCTCGTCTTGAACAACAACGGTTCATCGACCACAACGCAGTCGTTCCCGTAAGGGCGTCACCGGCAGCGAGCGGGAGCACCGACCTGGCCGTGGCGGCCAGGTCGGTGCTTCATGTGCATGACCCGCTGACAAGGAAGGGTGGGGCGCGTGCTGAAAAGACATGATACGCTGGCCCGCATGAGCGACGCCATCCCGATTGCGCCGGTCAGTGTGACCTCGGGCGAGCGTCGGGTGCCTGCCGCGCTCGCGATCGCCGCCGTACTCTGTGTGGCCGTCTATCTGACGACCGGGTTGATGCTCACCCGGCAGGGCGAGTTCTGGTCTCCCGACTCCGCCATCCGCTTTGTGCAGATGGAAAGCCTCCGACGCGCCGGGTTTCGCGACGTCGCTGTCCCCTACCCGGCCGCCGGTATCGATCCTGAGGGTCGGTTCTTCCCGGCCGGCCCGTGGTTCCACTTCCAGCGGGACGGCCGGCACTTTCTATCGTATCTGCCGTACTTTCCTGCGGCCAGCGGTATCCTCTACGGCATGTTTGGATCCGCCGGGCTGATCGTCATCCCGTCGATCTCCGGGTTGTTGGCGGCCTGGATCACACATCGCGTCGTCTCGGCGCGCGCGCCCGGGCAGGCGGTGATCGCGAGCCTGGTAGTGGCCCTGGGCACGCCAGTGCTGATTTACAGCGGAGTCTACTGGGACCATGCCCCCGTTGTCGCCCTGGCGTCCGGCGCCCTGGCTCTGGCGCTTGGCGGGCTCGATGACGATGCGCCGGTGAGGGTGGGCCGCCTCGCGTTGGCGGGCGCGCTGCTCGGCCTTGGGACGTGGCTGCGAAACGAAATGTACCTGTTGACTGTTGTCGTGGCGGTCACATGGCCGCTCGCCGCTGGCCGACGCCGCGTGGTCGGCGCCGTCTCGCTGGTGGTTGGGGCAGCGTTGATAACAGGGCTGCAGTGGATGCTCAACGCCCGGCTCTACGGGAGCCCATTGGGGTACAAGGGCGGGGGACTGGTGAGCGGCCGCATCGGCGACGCCGCCGGCGCGGCAGAGGCAGGGACACTCGTCGCGTGGGTAACCGACAAACTCGGCAATGTCTACTATCAGTTCTTTTCGCCAGATTTCTACGCGTTCAACCCGAGGGCTGTCGTCTTCGGTCTGACGGTCGGCGTCCTGCTCCTGGCGGCCGGGATCGCCATAGGCGCCGGGGTCAGACGGCAGAACCGCACTGTGATCCTCGTGGGCGGCGGTCTGGCCGTCGTGACGAGCGTGCTCAC
>CBRGMJ010000128.1:0-5597 GCA_967797525.1 uncultured bacterium
GGGCGCGTCCCACAGCATCTGTTTCCCCACGACCTCCCCTCATCGTTCCAAAGCCCGCAGATCATCCACCCCCGGTTTCGGCAGGTGTGCTATCGACGCAGCCGCCGGGGGGTGACCCGTAGGCAGGGGTAGCTGGCGCGAGCGTCGAACAACCAATGTTGCCTTTGCCGGGGGCGGACATGAAACGAGACGCGGGCGGGTCGTGGTGGTGGGCCCTCCCGGTCCTGCCAATCATCCTCCTTCAAGTCGCATGTAGCCAATCGCTGAACCCTGCTTCGACCCCGATAGGCGTCGGACTCATTGTACCCCTGACGAGTGGTGTGCCCGCGGCCGCGCGATCCGTGGTCGAAGGTGCCGAACTCGCGGCGGAAGAGGTGAACGCTGCTGGCGGTGTGCAGAGTCGAAGGCTCACGCTCGCGACGGTCGACGACCATGGCGTGCCGGAGGATGCGGTACGCCTGTTTGAACAACTCGCCGGCCAGGGGGTCGTTGGTGTTGTGGGACCGGTGACGGACGCTCCGACGATTGCAGCGAGTGCAGCAGCCGAGCGCCTCAAGGTGGTCCTCATCTCTCCCGGAGCGACCGCCGTCCTTCCCTATGGCGGGCACTTCGTCTTCCGGACCGCGCTTCCGGCCAAGACGCAGGCACAAGCCCTCGCCCGCTATCTGACGGGTGACCTTCGCATTCAGCGCATCGCGATTATCCACGATAGCAACGAGTACGGCACGTCGGTGGCGATGGCCTTCGCCCAGGCGGCGACCGCCCGGGGCGCCACCATCACCAGCCAGCGGCTGTATCGAGATGGGGACAAGGACTTCACCCGACACGTGAAAGGCACCCTCGAAGAGCGCGCCCAACTGATTTTCCTGGCCGGGTACCCCGACGAGGGTGCACTGGTGCTTCGTCAGTTCCGTTCGGCGGGGTCAACCCTTACGCTTGCCGGAAGCGATGCTTTGTATTCCACCGACATACCGGCCTGGGCCGGAGAAGCCGCTGAGGGGCTGTACGTTCCGGCAGGCTTCGTACCCGACACACGACTACCCGTCGTGAGAACGTTTGTGACCAAGTATCGGACCAAGTACGGTCGAGAGCCCTCTCAATACGCGGCGCAGGCGTACGACGCGGTCCGCTTGCTCGTCGCGGTCCTTCGCCGGGCGGGAGATCAGCGGGCGAAGATCCGAGACGGAATCGCCGGGCTGAACCGGTTTCCCGGCGTGACAGGGGACCTGTCCTTCGACCGCTGGGGAGATCCTGTCAGGGACGTCACCATCGCCAGGCTCAAAGGGGGTACGTTCGCGGCTGTTCAGCGCTGAGTGCGATGTGAGGAGGTGGGCTAAAACATGTGGGTGAGGTGGGTTCTCCTCTTTATCTTGATCACCGGGCTGTCCGGGCCGGCGATCGGCCAACAGCGGACGTTCATCGCGATCGCCACCGGTGGCACGGCGGGCGTCTACTTCCCGCTTGGCGCAGCACTGGCCGAAGTCTGGAGCGGCAAAGTGCCCAATGTGCAGGCGACCGCGCAGACGTCCGGCGCCTCCGTGGCCAACATCCGCCTGTTGCAGCGGAGCGACGTGGCGGTCGCCTTCATCCAAAACGACATCACGTACTACGCTTTCTACGGGACCGAGATGTTCATGGATCGGGTGGCCAACAAGGCGCAGCCGATCAATACCCTGCGTGGCATGGCGATGCTCTATCCTGAGACGATCCAGGTCGTCACGCTGAAGTCCAAGGGCATCAACTCGATCACCGATCTTAAGGGCAAGCGCATCGCGGTGGGCGCGCCGGGGAGTGGCACGGAGGTCAACGCGCGGCAGCTCCTGCGAGCGTATGAGCTCGGCTACTACAACACGCGGCCGGACTTCCTAAACTTCGCCGAGGCGGCGGACCAGTTGAAGGACGGCGTGATCGACGCGGCGTTCATCACGGCGGGCCACCCGACGGCGGCGGTGCAAGACATCGCCTCGAGCCGGGATCTCAAAATCCTTCCGATCTCGAAGGATGTCGTCGACTCGCTGCGGGAAACGTACCCGTACTACACGCGGACCACGATTCCGGCGAACACGTACCGGGGGCAGACCGAGTTGGTCGAGACCGCCGCGGTGATGGCGATGCTGGTGACGCGGCAGGACGTCGAGGAAAACCTCGTCTACACGCTGACCGCGACGCTCTGGGCGAACACCGATCGGCTACAGGCGGCACACGCGCGCGGGAAGGACATCACCACGACTACGGCGCGTTCGGGGATGCCGATTACGATGCATGCCGGCGCTCTCAGGTACTATCGGGAGCGCGGCATCAAATAGATGGGCGGTTCACCATGCGAACGCTGTTGATCCTTCTGGCCATCCCGCTGGCGCTCGTGGCAGGCGAGTCGGCGATTATCCTGCCCGTGCCCAGTGGGGCGCAGTCTCGGATTCTCCAATACGCTTTCAGCCTCGCCTTCCAGGTCGTGGTCGCCGGCATCGCGTTTGTGCTGGCGCGGCGGGCGGCTCAGGCGCACGAGGCGCACGACCCCGAACGCGGGGTCTGGCGGCAGATCAGCCTCGTCGCGCTGGGATGGACGATCGGACTGGCCGTCCACGGGGTCGCCGCATGGGTGGGGCGACCCCTAGCCGCTCCATCGGCGATCGATCTCTTCTTCCTGCTCGCCTTGGTGATCATGATCACGGCACTGGTGAGGCCGTTTCGGCTCGCCAATCGGTTGCTTACCCGCGTGCAGCGACTGGGGCTGGTCGTCGCGACGGTGCTCGCCTGGGGCGCTATCGTAGCCGGGGTCGTGTGGCCAATCCTCATAAGTCCGGTCAATCTCATAGGCCGAGGCCTTGGCGTGTTCTATGCGATCGTCGCCGCCTCGTTCCTGACCATGGGTCTGCCGACTGCGGTGGCCTCGTGGGAACCTGGACGAGCGTTCACGTGGCTCGCCATCACGCTGGGCGCCTGCTGCCTGGCGCTCGCGGCCGCCGGGGTCAGCTATCTGATGTGGCTTGGCCTGTATTCAGATGTTCACCCGATCGGTCTGCTGAGGGTCGCAGGCCTCGCGCTCCTAGCCGCGGGAGCGTGGCACAGCCTGGCCGCAATGGAGCCCCGCGCGGCGCGTGTGCTTGAGCGGCCGGCGCCCGTCAAGATTGGGCGAACATGGCAATGGCCTCGAGTGGGCTGGCGAGCCGCGGACACGCCGTTCCTTATCAGCATTGGGCTTGGCATCCTTGGGGGCAGCCTCATCGTGCTCCTCGTCATCGCCCCGTGGCGCGGTCCCCATAAGGCGCCCGCTTCCGCGCAATCACCACCCGTGGCCCCACAGCGCGTCTCGCCCTCAGGCGCGCCCGCAACGCCCCAGGATGCGGCGGCCACTGAGGCGGCTCTCCGGCGCGCCCAAGACGAACGCTTGCAGGAGCTCATCAAGTCTCCAGATGATCCACAGGCGATGCGCGCGCTGATCGCAATACGACGGCGGCTCGCGCACGATGATCCGGCCCTGCTGCGACGACAGGCTGCCGTATATCAGGAGGGGATCGCACGGGGAGTGGAGTCGGAGGAACACTATACGCTTGAAGCCATGCGTGTGCTCGTCAAGGCGAACCTAGCGGGCGCAAACGAGATTGAAGCCGAGCGCGCCAAGAAACCCTGATGGTTGCGCCTCACGATATGCCCCCGCCGACCCCGGTTCGCATCCTGCATCTCGCCGACATTCATCTGGGGATGCCGCTGCCCTGGCTGGGGCTTCGCGGCGCAGCCCAGCGAGAGCGCATCCGAGAAGCGTTCGCCGACATCGTCGAGAAAGCAGCCACCGGTGGCTACCACCTCGTGCTGATTGCCGGCGACCTGTTCGCGGTCCCGCGGCCCTCCCGATCGCTGGTCGGGTTCGCGGGTACCTTATTCGCCCGCCTGGCAGGGGTCGGGGTGCAGACCGTCATCGTTGCCGGCGAGTCAGACGCGCTGGACGACCGGGGGACCTACGCGGACGGGGCGTTTGACGACGTCCCGGGCGTGCGCGTCCTGTCCGCTGCGCCTGAAACGGTCGAGTTCTCTCACCTGGGCGTCGCCGTCAGCGGCCGGTCGTTTCAGCCTGAGCAGGACCCTGTACACGTGCTGCGGAGCATTTCGTCTCGGGAGGATCTTCGGACGATCGGTCTGTTACATGTGCCCGCTCGAAGTGTTCAGGGAAATGAAGCATTCACCCAAGCCCTGGCGATCAGTCCGTTCGCCTATCTGGCCCTCGGTGGAAGCCACCAGACTCTCAACCCGGGGCGATTCACAGTACCCGCCTGGTACCCAGGCTGTTTGGAGATGATCGAATCGGGAGGCCCGCCGGGCGTGGCGCTCCAGGTGGATCTGTATCCCGACACGGTGAACGTCGTCCCTCTCCCCCTGGCTCGACGCCGCTTCCAGCGGATGACCCTCGAACCAGTAGGGTTTGAGTCGCAAGCAGCGATTACCGACGCGATCGAGCGCCATGCGGATCCTGACTTGATCCTCGAAGTGCGGTTCGTGGGTCGCGAGCGCCCCGCGCAATACATCGATGTCCACGGCCTGCAGCAGGAACTCGCCTCTCGATTCTTCGCCCTGGACATCGTGGACGACTCAATGC
This sequence comes from uncultured bacterium, assembly GCA_967797525.1. Classification (GTDB taxonomy): domain Bacteria; phylum Sysuimicrobiota; class Sysuimicrobiia; order Sysuimicrobiales; family Humicultoraceae; genus JBGPNN01. Next base: position 4,592 of record CBRGMJ010000128.1, read on the forward strand.
CGGATTTGTCTCTGCTCGACGGGCGACCGATACCCGAGATATCCGCGCGGGGCAAGTTTCTTGCCCTGATGACCCGCCAGCTCGAAGACGCAGAGAACCACGCGGCAGGCTCGGTGGCGGAGCGGCGGCGCATCGCCGCGGCTCTCCGTCTCGGGTTGTGGCTCCTTAGCGAGCGGAGGGAGTCCTGATGACCCTGTTGAGGCTGCACATGCGTCGGTTCAAGAAGTTCGCCGACTGGTCAGCCGGATTTTCTCCTGGGTTGAACGTCATTCGCGGGCCCAACGAAGCGGGCAAAACGACGGTCATGCAGGCGCTGTTTGCCGCGCTGCTCGTGGACCCTGCCCAGCCTCCAGCCACGTTCACGGACGACGTCCGGTCATGGGGGGAGAAGCGCCTCCCGGAGCTGCTGCTTGAGTTCAAAGTCGATGGCAACGTCTACTTGCTCCGCAAGGACTTCGACGCCGGCACTGTGCTGCTTCAGCAGCAGCGCCACGGCGAACGTGTAGAAGGCTCCCGCGAGGTACAGCAGCGGATCTTGAACTGGCTCGGCATACCGAGTGTGGGCGCGTTTCGCTCCACGGCCTTTGTGGGCCAGGGCGAGCTGGCGCGCATCTCGGAGGATCGCCATCTCATTGGCACCCAGCTCTCCAGAGTCTTGAGCGGTGGGGGGGCGGACGATATCGAGGCGGCGCTCCGGTGGATCAATCAGCGCCTCCAGCAACTTGCGCCGAATGGATCCCGGCGCAGCACGACCGATGATGAACGGCTGCAGCTGCTGCTGTTGCAGCAGCGGGAGCTGGAGAAGCGAGAAGAATCGGCGCACCTGCGCTGGCTTGAACTGCGTGCCTTGAGGCGCGAGCTGGTTGCTGGCGAGCGACGGGTGAAGGGCAAGAGCGAACAGATGGCTGCCGCTGAGCGGCATGGGTCGCTCCGGCGCCGCCAGGAGGATCTGGAACGGGATCTCAAGGTCTCTCGCCAGCGCATGGATCGGCTCGACGACCACCGC
>CBRGMJ010000129.1:0-5574 GCA_967797525.1 uncultured bacterium
CGCGTTCGCACGACTCTAAAGCTCGCCGCTACGGCGGCTGGTGGACCCACCTCAACCTCCGGTCGCGCCGTTCCCGGGCGCACAGTTTCTGCGCGGACCGTACCCATCCTGCCTCGGCCCCAGACGCGCGGCAGGGGAGCCCCGGAATATCGAGGAAGGTTCACCCCTGGATGCCGATGGACGCTGTGAACGTCTCCAACCTCTTGAAGCAGTTCGACGAGACCGTCGCGGTGCAGGACGTGTCGTTCTCGATCAGAGACGATGAGTTCTTCACCCTGCTGGGCCCGAGCGGCTGCGGCAAGACCACCACGTTACGGTGCGTCGCGGGGCTGGAACTCCCGACGCGCGGCGAGGTCTCGATCCACGGGCGGCTCGTCAACGCCCCGGCCACCGGCGTCTTCGTACCACCTGAGAAGCGGCGGCTCGGGATGGTGTTTCAGAACTACGCGGTATGGCCGCACATGACCGTTGCCGCAAACATCGGCTATCCGCTCCGGCTGGCCGCGCAGTCGCGACAGGCCACGGCGGCGCGGGTCAACGAGATCCTCGATCTGGTGGCCCTTGGCGGTCTGGGGGGCCGCTACCCGCACCAGTTATCGGGCGGCCAGCAACAGCGTGTCGCGTTGGGCCGCGCGCTGGCCGGCCGCCCTGAGGTCCTGCTGCTCGACGAACCGCTGTCGAACCTCGACGCCAAGTTGCGGGAGCAGATGCGCTTCGAGCTCAAGGAACTGCAACGGCGGATGCGGATCCCCGTCCTCTATGTCACACACGACCAGGCCGAGGCCATGGCGCTCTCCGATCGGGTGGCCGTCATGTCGGCCGGCCGCGTCGTGCAGATCGGCCGGCCGGCAGACATCTACCGCCGGCCCGCGTCGCGCTTTGTCGCCGACTTCATCGGCCAGATGAACTTTCTCCCGGCCAGCGTCATTGCGCGGGAACCCGGGTCGGCGCAGCTTGCCATCTCCGGGTATGAGGTACGCGCAGAGAACCCCGCCGGGCTCACAGGGGACGTGCTGCTGGCGATCCGGCCGGAGGACCTCGACCTGCGCAACGTGCGCGACGCCGATGCCGGAGCCGGCTTGGCGGCCCACATCGAGGTCCGCAACTTCCTGGGCAATCTGATCGAGTATAAGGTGCGTCTGGCCGCAGGGACGGCGCTGCGCGTGCAGGCGCCGCCGTCTGCCCCCTTCGAAGAGGGCGCGGCGGTGGTCGTGGCGATCCGGCGCGGAGTCGTGTTTGAGGCGACGTAGGACAACCGTCTACAGTCCCGCGAAGAGGCGTCGATCGACGATCGGGTTAACGGGCGACCGCGGGCCGGTACCGCTGCAGCGCTCCCCGCACCCGCCGCATGCCCTCCCGGATGTTCTCCTGATTGTTCGCGTACGAGAAGCGCAGGAACCCCCGCCCACCGGCGCCAAACGACGTGCCCGCGAGACAGGCCACCCCGCCCTCTTCGAGCAGAAAATCGGCCAGCCGTTTGGACTCGGGCTCGATGGCCGACACGTTTGGAAACGCGTAGAAGGCGCCGCGCGGCCACCGGCACGTCACGCCGTCCATGCGGTTGAGCTCCTCGATGATGATCTGCCGGCGCGTCTTGAACTCGGCGACCATGGCGGTCACCGCGTCCTGCGGGCCGTTCAAGGCCGCGATCGTGGCGATCTGCGAGAACCCGGCGGCGCACGAACTGGAGTTGATCATCAGCTGCGCCATGCGCTCGACCAGCTCGGGCCGCATGACCCCAAACCCGATCCGCCAGCCGGTCATCGCGTACGTCTTTGACATCCCGTCGAGGATGATCGTGCGGTCCTGCATGCCCGGGACCGACGCGATGCTGTAGGGTTCGCCCTCGTAGGCAACCTGAGCGTAGATCTCGTCGGTGAGGACCATGGCGCGGGTGGGCAGCACCGCGGCGGCCACCGCTTCAATGTCCGCCCGCCCGAGCATCGAGCCGCACGGGTTGTGTGGCGAGTTGAGGACCACCATCCGCGTGCGCGGACCGAGCAGCGAGCGGAACTCGTCGAGGTCGAAGCGGAAGTCGTTCTCTTCGCGGAGCCTGATCGGCCGTAGGGTGGCGCCCACGAACCTGGCAATCGACTCGTAGATCGGATACCCGGGGTCCGGGTAGACGACTTCGTCACCGGGGTTGACCAGCGCGAGCATCGCAAAGAGCAGCACGTTCTTCGATCCCGGCACGATGATGACGTGCTCGGGTTTGACCGGGATGCGCCGCGTCCGCGTCACGTAGTCGGCCACGGCCTGGCGGGCCTCAAGGATGCCCGCCGCCGGCGTGTAGTGCGTGTACCCGTCGCGCATCGCCGTGATCGCCGCCTCAGTGATGTGCGCCGGGGTATCGAAGTCGGGCTCGCCGATCTCCAGGTGGATGACGTGCTTGCCCTGCCGCTCCAAGTTGCGCGCCCTCGCCAACACCTCGAACGCGGTCTCGGTGCCCAACGTGCCCATCCGCTGCGCCCACTCGAGATTCACGGTCTAGCCTCCTGGTCGCGGCACGGCCGACGTCGGATCTCTGTCGATCACCGGCGACGCCCTCGTATCAGCTTTCGCGGCGGACCACCGGAATGCCTCCGCCGCGGTGATGACGATGACACCCTGGGCGACCGCGGGCCGCGCTTGGCCGCCTCTCGACGCTCTGCTAAAATTGGGGGCGCTCCCGCAGACAATCCCCGGAGGAGACGAAGCGTCATGACGTCAGTGACCGTCGCCCACTATGGTCTGGGCCCCATCGGCCTTGGCATTGCCGACGTGGTTCTCGAGCGGGGCCACCGTGTGCTCGGTGCGGTCGACATCGACCCTGACAAGATCGGCAAGGACCTCGGGACGTTGTTGGGACGCGCCGCGATCGGGGTGCCGGTCACCGCAGACGCGTCGGCGGCGCTGGCCGGGCGCCCACTGGTCGTGTTCCATACCACGCAGTCCCAACTCGCCCGCACTACTCCCCAATTGCTCGAGATCGTCGCCGCCGGGGCCAACGTCATCTCGACGTGCGAAGAGCTGGCGTTTCCCTGGCAGCATCACGCGGAGCACGCGCGCCGGATCGACACCGCCGCAAAAGCCCGCGGCGTGACCGTCGTGGGACTCGGCGTGAACCCCGGCTACGTCATGGACCTGCTCCCGATCGTCCTGACCGCGCCGTGCCGCGCGATCCGCGCGATTCGCATCGTCCGAGTGGTCGATGCCGGACGCCGCCGGTTGCCGCTCCAACGCAAGGTCGGGGCGGGCATGGATCGCCCCACGTTCGAGCGGGGTGTCGCCGAAGGCACGATCGGTCACGTCGGTCTCAAGGAATCCATCGCGATGATCGCGGACTCGCTCGGCTGGACGGTGGACACCGTGACCGAACGCATAGATCCCGTGGCCAATGGCGCGACCGTCACAGGCCTACACCAGGTCGCCGTGGGCGCCAGCGCCGGTCAGCCCATCATCACGCTCGACCTCACCATGGCCGTGGGCGTGTCCAACCCGCGCGACAGCGTGTTGATCGACGGCGAACCGCCGATCAACGTGACGGTGGACGGCGGCATCCACGGCGACGTGGCCACCTGCGCACTGGCCGTCAATGCCGCGCCCATCGTGGTCGCGGCGCCACCCGGTCTCACGACCGTGAACCGGCTGGCGCCGATCCACCGCTGAGGCTGTGTCTGCCTGACCGGTGAGGTCAGCCGTGCTGGCGCCTAGCCGCCGAGGGCCGTTCCCCGGTGGCGCAATGATCCGCACACACCCCCGGGATCAGGATGACCCGCCGAGAGGCAAACGCATCATAGAATCGCTGGCCCGCGGCCAGACGCGCGAGCCAGAACAGCAGGACAAACGGCCAGAGCACGATCGTCCGGCCCCCAACAGCGATCATCGCGTCGATGCCTTCGCGCATCCGGCCGGCCGCGTCGATGCTGTGGATCCGCTGCGCGGCCCGCCCCGCGTCCAGCCCGTACCGCTCGACGACACCGGCCTCGCGAAACGAGACAAACGTCACCAGCGACAACAGGTCGCACCGCGACAGCCATCGGACGCTGCGCAGACACGCGGGGCACCACCCATCATAGAGGGCCGTAAGCCCGAAGCGCCGTCGGAACCAGGTGTCGGCCATGGCGTACTCCTCGTCGGTCACCAACAGCGGGTAGATACTCGCCATGCTCCAGGCGAACGTGACCAACCCCATCGCCAGGGCAATGCTCGCGTGGAAGACGATCCCAGCCACAATCGTCGCATAGCGGGTCCATCGATTGAAGAGGGACGGCAGGAACATCAGCTCGAAGAGGACCGTCCCGTAGGTGGCCAGGACGACCAGGTAGGGATTGCGGTAGATCACTTCGGCGCCCGGCCATGAAAACTCATCGACGCGTAGGATATAGTACACGGCCGTCCCGCTCTGCCACAGTTCCCCCATGACCTTGTAGAGACCGGTACTCATGTACAACAACGACAACTGGGCGAGGACCAGCAGGATTCCGAAGTTGTGCACGACGGCCTTAGCCGCCCGGTTGCGCTCGCAGAGCGCGCGCGCGGCGCCCCGCCATCCCCACCGCGACGACCGCGTCGCGCGCAACGCATCGAGCGAAAAGTGGGCCCCGGTGTCGACCAACGCCAGGAACAACAAGACGATCCGCATGATGTTATCCCCGCCGTCGCCCAATAACTGGTTGCGTTCTTGCAGCGACCAGATCATCAGCCAGTGCAGCGGGAGCATGAGGCGGGACCCATAGCCGATGGCCACGGCCACCGCGATGAGGATCGCCGCCGCATAGATGGCTTCGAAGTAGAGCGGCGACGAGTTCCACTGGAACACGTTGATCCGCGGACCGCTCTCGAGGAACTTCTCGAACGGCAGGACACCGGCCGGCCCCCACAACTCGCGGCGGACTCCCCAATGCAACAGGTAGTAGTAGACGGCCCACACACCCAGGGAGACGCGCATCAGGCTCGCCCCGATGAGCCAGTGCTCCGTGACCAGCCAGGACATCGGTCGGATCATCGCGCCACGTCCTCCCGCTCAGGACTTGCTCACCGGCACGTAGGGCAGCCACGGGAGGGGCAGATACTTCGTCGAGCCGGCGCCGGCCGGCAACATGCGCTTCGACCACGGTGGCGGCTCGTGGATCAGGATGCGCGGCTGCACGTAGCGGACGCGCCCCGAACCGGCGACCTGATCGCACACCGCCGAGCCGACACGCTGCAGGATGAAGACCCCCAGATCGCGCTGCCGCCGGGAAGCGGGATCGTCGCCGCGACACATCGGCGCCTCAGGCGTCCGCCGGCAGATCAGCGGCCGCCACTCGTCCGCAGACCGTCCCAGGACGGCGAACATCGCATTCTGCGGGACGCGCAGCATCTTCCCCATTGGCGAGAACCGATTGCGGTGGTGCTGAGCCAACCACGGCGTGAAGGGATCGACCCAGGGTGTGACCTGGGCGCCGGTGCTACACCGTACGGTGAGGACCAGGTTCACCCGAATGGGATTCGGCGCAAACAGGTGCCAGTTCTGGGCGAAAAATGGGTGCAGCAGGCCCCGGACGGCCGGCAGGTGGAGCAGCGTCACGGGATTGGGCGGCGCCAGATACA
>CBRGMJ010000130.1:0-5557 GCA_967797525.1 uncultured bacterium
CGCGTGGAGGAGGGACCGTGACCGAGCACGATCACATTCGTCACCAGTGGGACCGAGCTCGAGTATTGATGGAAGGCCAGGGCGTCGACGCGCTCTTCGTGACGGAGAAGTTTAACTACTGGATTCTCACCGGCCACCGCAGCCGGCAGTTCGACGGCAAGCAGCGGCCCATGCTGTTGATCCTCCCGTTGAAGGACGAACCGGTGATGATCGTCTACGGACGCGACGAACGCCAGGTTCGCGCGACCACGCCGGTGAAGAACATCAAGACGTACGTCGACGTGCCCTTCCCGCTCGAGCTCGTGCCTGACACGTTCAAAGAACTCGGTCTCGACCGAGCCCGGATTGGCTGCGAGACTGGTGAGTTCCAGCGGCTCGGGATCTCCTACAGCGACTTCGAGGTGATCCGCCGGGCGTTGCCGGGCGCGACCATCGTGGATGCCAGTCGGATTCACAATCACCTGCGGATGGTCAAGGCGCCATGGGAGGTTGAGCGGATCCGCGAAGCCTGCACGATGGCGACCCGGGCGTGGACCACGGCCCTGGGGCGCCTGCGCCCAGGGATGGATGTCGCCCAGGTGCGGATCATCCTCGCCCGCGCGATGCTCGATGTCGGCGGGGAGGGCGGCCATATCGATCTCGGCCTGGAGGGACACGGCTTCGTCCACACCTATCAGCCGGGTGACTGGCTCTGGAGTGACTTCGGAACCGAATATGAAGGGTACCGGTCCGATCTGGCGCGGATGGCCGTTTTCGGCCCGCCCAGTGACGAGCAGAGACGGGAGTTCGACCGTATCTGGGATTTGACGAACCGCCTGATCCAGCGCATCGGGCCCGGTGTCCGGTGCTCGGACCTGGCCAGGCAGCACAGCGAAGACATGGTCAGGTTGGGTCTCCCCCCGCTGGAGGGCAGCAAACGGGTGGGGCACGGCTTCGGGGTGACCTCAGATCCGCCTTCCATCGGGCTGGCCGACGACACGGTGCTCGAGCCCGGCATGGTCCTTACCCCCGAGCCCAGGTATTTCATCGCCTCCGGCCAGCGGATGCATCTGGAAGAGGACGTGGTCGTGACGGCGAACGGGCGTGAATTGTTGTCGACAGGCGCAGAGCGTCTGATCAGCATCGGTGGGTAGGGGCGGCGATGCGAGACCGATCGGCGTGAGACCGATCTATGTTCCCGCCGAAGAGACGCGGGGGCTTATCAGCGTCCGGGAGGTCCTGGACATCGTCGAGGACGTCTTTCACATGCAGGCGCGCGGTGAAGTGACCTGGAGCAAGCCGTCGCGGTTCACCATCCACGGCCGGTCCCAGCCCATCTATTCCCACGTCAAAGGCTGTATCCTCGAGAGCATACCGGTGATGGGAGTGCGGGTCGTCGGGTACACGATCCACCCCGACGGATCCGGGACGAGCAGCCCGGAGTCCACCCGTGTGGTGGTCCTCACCGATCCCCGCACCGGCCGTCTCCTCGCGATCATCGATGAACACTGGACATACGCGGTCCGCACCACGGCGGCGGCCGTGATCGGCGCCAAGTACCTGGCACGCCCGGACACACGCGCCGTTGGCGTGGTCGGCGCCGGCGCGTTGGCGCGCACCGGATTGATGGCGCTGGCCGAAACGTTTCGGCTCTCGCGGGTCGTGGTCACCTCCCGACGGCGAGAGTCGTTTGAAGGTTTCGCCCGGGAGATGTCCGCGGAACTGGGCGTCGCGGTGGTGCCGCACGATTCGATTGAAGCGGTCTGCGCGGGCGCCGACGTGATCTTCGTGTCGACGACGGCGGGCCGGCCGCTGGTGCAGGAGCGGTGGGTGCCGCCCGGCGCCTGCGTGATCTCCATCGGCCGCGATGAGCTCGAGCACACGCTCTTCGCCGCGGTCGACAAGATCGTCGTCGACGAGCGTCGCGAGGTCCTGCGCTCTCTTGAGACGGTCATGTCGGAGGGCCACCTGACAGAGGATCGCATCCATGCGGAGATCCAGGATATCGTCGCCAAGCGAAGACCTGGCCGGGAGCGTCCCGACGAGCGGATCCTGATCAAAACGGTCGGTCTGGTCAGTCAGGACGTGGCGGTCGCCTACCGGACCTATGAAAAGGCGGTCGCGGCGGGGCGTGGAATACCTCTAGCGTAGGCGTGGAGAGGGAGGCGTGTGATCATGGTGCGCAAGCAGGTGCTCATCGCCGCAGCCGTGCTGGGGGCGATCGTACTGGTCGCCGCGACCCTGAACGTCCTGGCGCAGGATCAGGGTGTCTTCACGGACGGCGTCTTGATCTACGCGGACCGATCTGATCCCGAGGGGCTGGACCCCACGATGTTCACCGGGACGTCGGGGTACATCCAGGGCCATCTGATGTTCGACACGCTGCTCGGGAAGAACAACAACGGGAGGCTCGTCCCGCTCCTGGCCAGTTCGTGGCACGTGAGCGCCGACGGGCGGACCTACACGTTCACGCTGCGCGGCGACGTCGAGTTTCACAGCGGCAAGAAGCTGACGTCGGCCGACGTCAAGTACTCACTGGAGCGTTTGGGGAAAAAGGAGAACGCCTCACCCTGGAACGATCTGGTCGCGTTCGTCGACCGCGTCGAGGCGCCGAACGATTCCACCGTAGTCGTCCGCCTCACCAGACCCAATCGTCTGTTTCTTGACAACATGTCTCAAACGGGCGCCTCGATCGTCAACCGGCAGGCGGTCGAAAAGTTTGGGAAGGAGTTTGGCCGAACGGCCGTGGATGGCACAGGCCCCTTCAAGCTCGTCGATCGCGCGTTCAATGAGCGGATCGTCTACGAGCGTTTCGACAAGTATCGGTGGGGACCGTCGTTCTACGGCAACCGCGGGCCGGCTCGCATCAAGCGGGTAGTGTGGCGGGTGATTCCCGAACTGGCAACACGCCAGCTCATCATGGAACGAGGCGAGATCGACCTGATCACGCACAACGCTCCCCCGAACGTCCTCTATCGCGCCACAGAACTCAAGGGCCGGGTAGACATCACGCTGCGGCCGGTATTGGAGATCCGCGCCGTCTTCACGAATGCGAACTTCCCGCGGATGAAGGATCGCGCGGTCCGGCGGGCCATCGCGCAGGCGATCAACAGCAAGGCCATTGCCGAGACCATCTATGCGCCGGTGGGCGCGCAGGCCTTCAATATGCTCCATCCGTTGGCCTACGGATACTGGAAGGGCGCTGAGCAGGCGGCCATGCGGTACGATCCCGCCCGAGCGCGGCAGACGTTGGATGAGGCCGGCTGGAGGCTGAACGCGCAGGGCTTCCGTGAGAAGGGCGGCGTCGTGCTCAGCGGTATGAAGTTGATGGGTCTGCCGCAATATCGGGAGGCAGCCGTCGTGATCAAGGAGAGTCTGGGCGAGATTGGCATCGGCGCCGACATTGAGCTGTCCGAACGCGGGCGGCTCTACCCGCTGCGTCGCAGCGGTGACGTCGAGCTGGAGTTCACGAACACGACGGGCGCGCCCGACGTGCTCATGGAGTACATGCACTCCACCAACTTCCCCGGGACGAATCGCTTTGGCTGGAAGGATGCCCGCACCGACCAGTTGGTCGAGACCTTTCTCGCCGGCGCCGACGAGAAGAAGGCGCTGGAGGCCGGGTACGAGGTTCAAAAGATCGCCGTCGCGGAAGAGGCGCTCTTTATCCCCGTGTACGTGACCCAGGAGCTGAACATCGTCAACAGCCGGACCGTGCGCGGGTTCGTCGGAACAACCTGGCTCAACTCGGGAGTGGGGAAACTGCTGGGCGTGTGGAGTACCCGGCGGCCCTGACGGTTCCTGTCAGGCGAGTGTGCTTCCGTTTGTCATCCGACGCCTCGCGCTGATCGTCCCCGTCGTCCTGGGGGCGATGACGCTCGTCTTCTTGCTCGTCCACCTTGTCCCCGGCGACGCCGCGGTCTTCATCGCCGGGGAACGCGCCTCTCAGGACGTCGTCGAGCGGATCCGCCAGAAGATGGGGTTGGATCAGCCGATCGGCGTGCAGTATTGGCGGTACCTGACCGGGCTCGTCCTGCACGGCGACTTCGGCGATTCCGTCGTGACGGGAACGCCCGTGGCCCGCGAACTCCGTAGAGCCTTTCCGAACACGCTGGTGCTCACGGCGATCGCCGTCGCGTGGTCCGTCACGCTGGGGATCGTCCTCGGGGTCGGCGCCGCGATGTTCCGCGGATCGATCCTCGACCGGGGGATCATGAGCTTTTCGGTATTCGGGGTGTCGTTCCCCGGGTTTTTCATCTCCCTGGTCATTCTCTACGTCCTGGCGTTCAAGCTCGAACTGTTCCCCCTCGGCGGGCGTGGTCCAAGCCTGCTCACGCCGGAGGGAGTCCGATACCTGATCCTTCCCGCGGTGGCGGCGGGATTCGACATGCTGGCCCAGGTCGCGCGCATGACCCGGACGTCGATCCTCGAGACGCTGGGGACGGACTACGTGCGGACGGCACGGGCCAAAGGGGTGCCCCGGCGGCGGGTGGTCTTCCTGCACGCCTTGCGTCCCGCGTTGTTCCCGGTGATTACGCTGGTCGGGATCGCGTTCGCCCGCCTCCTGTCGGGCGCGGTTGTCGTTGAGACCGTCTTCGCCTGGCCGGGCATCGGCCGGCTCGTGGTGGCCTCCATCCTGGTCAAAGATCTGCCGATGATCCAGGGCGTGCTGTTGCTGAAGGCGCTCATTACGGTCGGCATGAACCTGGCGGTCGATCTGACGTATGGGATCATTGACCCGCGCATGAGGTACGCGTGATGGTCGAGCGGCCGCGCGGGTATTGGGCCGACGTCTTCCACCGGTTTAGGCGCGAGAGCATCGCGTGGCTGGCGGCCGCGGTGGTGGCGGGGTTCATCCTCGCCGCGGTCGCGGCGCCCAGGGTCGCGCCCTACAATCCCCTCAAGACGGCCCTGTTGGAACGGCTCCGCCCGCCCTCGGCGGCCCACTGGTTGGGGCAGGATGAGGTGGGACGCGACATCCTGAGCCGGGTCATTTTCGGCGGCCGGGTGTCGCTCGCGGTCGGCATCCTGTCTGTCGCGCTTGGCGTCGGCGTCGGCGGCTTGCTCGGGATCGTCGCCGGGTTCTACCCGAGGCTCGACGACCCGATCATGCGCGTGGTCGATATCGTGATGGCCTTTCCATTCATCCTGCGCGCCATCGCCGTCGTCGCAATCTTGGGCCCGGGGTTTATCAACCTCTTTATCGCCATCGGGTTCGGACAGATCCCGACGTTCGCCCGGCTCGTTCGCAGCCTGGTCCTGAGTGTGAAGGGTGAGACGTTCGTTGAAGCCGCGCGGGCGATCGGGGCCGATGACCGCCGGGTGCTCTCACACCACGTGCTGCCGCAGATGGTCGCGCCGATCACCACGTACTCGACCCTGGAGATGGGTGCGGCGATCCTGGGCGCGGCAACGCTCAGCTTCCTGGGGCTGGGGGTCAACCCGCCGACGCCCGAGTGGGGAGCCCTCGCCAGCGCCGGGCGTGAGCACCTTCGCTACGCGCCCCACGTCGTGGTCTTTCCCTCACTTGCCATCTTCATTGCGGTCTGGGCGTTCAACGTGCTCGGTGATGCGCTTC
>CBRGMJ010000131.1:0-5515 GCA_967797525.1 uncultured bacterium
GATCGCATTGCCGCCGAGCTGCCGTCCCCGGCTCGTTCCGTCCGCCGCGTGCACGATGTCGACCGTGCATCCTCCGATGGTCACGACGTCGACGGTCATCCGGCGAAGACCGTGCAGGCCTGGGGATCGCCCAGGTCGACGCGCACGGCTTCGCCCAGCGGAAACGCCACGGTCCCGCGCGAGCGAGTCGCGGTGATCTTCAAACGGACGCCCGAGCCGGTCTCCACCTCGTACTCCATGAGCGGTCCGATCGGCCGCACGAATGAAACCATCCCCGGCAGGCCACCGCCGCCGTCGGCGGCCGGCGTCAGACGGAGATTCTCTGGCCGCACCACCAGCGTCACCTGCTGGCCAGGCCGTACGTCGACCGCCAGCGGGATCCTGAAGACCGCCTCGCCGTGGCGGAGGACCACGCCTGATCCGTCCGTGCGCGTCACATCCACGGGTAGAAAATTGCTGCTGCCGACGAAGTCGGCGACGAACGGATCCAGGGGATTGTCGTAGATCTCCGTCGGCCCGCCACTCTGCACGATGCGCCCGGCGTTCATCACCGCGATCACGTCTGACATCCCCAGCGCCTCTTCCTGATCGTGCGTCACGAAGATCGTGGTGATACCCAGCTGCCGGATGATCTTCTTGACCTCGACCTGCATCTGGAGGCGCAGTTTGCGGTCCAGCGCCCCGAACGGTTCGTCGAGCAGCAGGACGCGCGGCTGAATGGTCAGCGCCCGAGCTAGCGCTACACGCTGCTGCTGCCCGCCCGACAGTTGATGAGGGTAGCGGTCGTGCAGCGCCCGCATGCCCACCAGATCTAGCATGTCATTCGTTCGCTGTGTCACCATGGTGGCCGACTGATGCCGCATCCGGAGGCCAAAGGACACGTTCTTCTCGACCGTCATGTGCGGGAAGAGCGCATAATTCTGGAACACCATGCCGATCTGCCGCTGGTTGGGCGGCACGTGGGTGATCACCGCACCGCCCAACAGGATATCGCCGGCCTCGGGCCTGATGAACCCGGCGACCAGGCGCAGCAGCGTCGTTTTTCCGCACCCAGACGGGCCCAGCAGGGTGACGAAGCGACCCTCCGGGACCGTGTATGAAACGGCGTCGGTCGCCGTGGTCTCGCCGAACCGCTTGGTGACGGCGCGGAGCTCAACCTCCACCGCCTAGGCCTCCGGTATCCTCATCGGCTTATCGCTCTTCAAGCGTGCGATCGCGAGCGACGCCTCACGCGGCCATGAACCGATGTCACGCGGGATCGGACGACCGCCCTGAACGACCAGCATCGGATCGCGCAACGTTCGGACGTCTTCGACCGGGTTGCCCCGCACGGCGATCAGATCAGCCACCAACCCGGGCCGCAGCGCGCCGAGGCGGTCCTCCCATCCCATGACCGCCGCGGCCGTCGACGTCGCGGCACGGATCGTCTCCAGAACCGGCACACCCGCGTCCGCCATGAGGACCAGCCCGTCCGCGAGTTCCTCTGGCGGCAGGATCGGCTGACCGCCGTAGTCGGTCCCGAAGGCGATCCTGACCCCCGCCTCCCGTGCCAACCGCAGAGACGCGACTCCGAGGTCGAATGCCTGCGCGGCTGCCGCGGCGTCAGAGCGCGAGTAGCCAAAATCTGGGCCGCGTGTGGCGTATCGATGTCGGACGAGCAGATCGCACACCAGGGTGACGGTGCGCGCCGCCATGACGTCAGCCGTGCGGGCGTCCAAGCCGTAGCCGTGCTCAATGCTGTCCACGCCGGCCAGGACGGCAGGGCGAATCGCGTCCGCCCCCAGCGCGTGGCAGGCGACGCGAAAGCCCATACGATGAGCCTCATCGACCAGGGCTTCAAGTTCCGTCTGGGAGAAGTGCGGGACCATCGAGCGCGGGCCCCCAGATGAGGCGATCTTGATGACGTCGGCGCCCGCGCGCACCATCTCGCGCACCGCTCGGCGGCAGTCGTCGGGACCGTCGGCGAGGCGGCAGGACTCGCGCCCGCGCACAAGGTCCGGGGGCAGCCAGGGACGGTCACCCTGCCCACCGGTCTGATAGATTCCTTTTACCGCCACCTGGAGACGTGGGCCGGGGACCTCGTCCGCTTGGACGGCCCGCTTCAGCGCAACTGCCGCGACGCTGCCCATGTCCCGCGCGCTGGTGAAGCCGGCGGCCAGCATCCGCGCGGCGTCGCGCGCCGCGCCAATGGCTCGCAGTCCGTCGTCCATCAGCACCCAGTCAGTCCGGTTCAGGCTGCGCCACCCGTCGAGGTGCAGATGAGCGTCGATCAGCCCCGGCAGCAGCGTGCACCCCGACAGCACCGCGACGCGCGCATCCGCGTGGGCCGATGCGCGCGCCTCGGCACCCACGGCGGCGATCCGGCCCGCCACGACCAGCACCGCGCCCGGCCGTTGAGGTGGCGCCCCCGTCCCGTCGATCAGGACGTCTGCGATGTAGAGCATGGCAGACCCTGAAACGTCCGCGCGGTCCCCATCGAGCGCGTGGAGCCTCACGTCACCCTCCGTCCGACCTGGGCAATTCGCGCTAGGCCGAGCAACCGGCTGCCCACCAGCAGGACCAGCAGGACGAGCGCGATCTCCAAGCTCGATACCGCCCCGACCATGGGATTGATGTCGTACCGCAGCAGATAGAAGAGCACGATTGGCAGTGGTTGCAGGCGATCACTGGCCGTGAACAGCGACACCGTAAAGTTGTCGAACGACAGCAGAAAGGCGAAGGCGGCGCCGGCTGCGATCCCTGACCACAACTGCGGCAGGATCACGTGGACGAACTTCTGGACCTGACTGGCCCCCAGGTTCAGCGCGGCCTCCTCGTAAGCGGGATCCAGCGTCGCCAGGCGCGCGATGGTCATGCTGACGACGAACGGCAGCGTCACGACGACGTGACTGATCACCAGCAGCGTGAACGACAGCGACAGCCCCAGCAGCATATAGAAGAAGAGCAGCCCAATCCCGATGACCAATCCCGGCAGCATGAGAGGTGACAGGATGAAGGTCATCAGGGCTTCGCGGCCGCGGAAACGCGCGCGGGCCAGCGGGAACGCCGCCGGCACGCCAAGCAGTAGGTCGATCGCCACGACCAGCACGGCGACCTTGAGGCTGAGCGCCGCCGCCTGGCGAACCTCCCAGTTACCGGCCATGGCCGCGTACCAGCGCAGCGACCACCCCTGCGGCGGAAATGTCAGGAAGTCTGAAGCGTTGAAAGAGCTGACCACGACCAGCACACTAGGAAAGACCAGCCCCACCAGCGCGACCACGCACAGGATTCCCAGACCGCCCGCAAGCAGCCGGTCGCCAACGGGCGCCGCGGTTCTCATCGCGTCCACCGCAACAACCAGGCCGAGCCCCGGTTAAACAGCCAGAGCATGACCATTGCCGTTGTCAGCAGCAGCGAGGCCAGCGCCGCGCCGCTGTTCCACTGGAGGAGTGCGGAAATCTGTTCGAAAATAAACGTCGAGATCACGGCGAACGATCCGCCGCCAAGCAGTGCCGGGATGACGAAGCTGGTGTATGAGATGACAAACACCAGCGCCGCGCCGGCCAGCACGCCGGGCAGGCTCAACGGAACGATAACATGGAAGAAGGTCTGCGCCCACGTTGCGCCCAGGCCGGCGGCGGCCTCACGCAAGCTGCGGTCCTGGCCTTCGAGGGACGCGATGATGGGCAGGATCATAAAGGGCAACTGGATCTGCGTAAGCCCAATCAGCACGCCGCTCATCGTGTACAGGATCTTCACGGGCTCGCTGACGATTCCCAGCCGCAGGAGGAGCGCGTTCAGCAACCCCTTCTGGCCCCCGAGGATGATCATCCAGCCGAAGGTTCGGACGACCGCGTTCGTGAGTAGCGGCGCCAGAATCAGCACGAGGAGGATCTGTCTGCCGGTCGGGCCCACGCGTGAGAACAGGTACGCCACTGGGTAGCCGAAGACCAAGCAGAGGGCCGTTGCGGCCAGACCCATCCAGAACGTCCGCAGGAAGACATGGTAGTAGAATGGGTCGCCCAGCACGCGCGCGTAGTGCTCGAGCGTCCACGAGCCCGGCACGACACGGCCGCCCCGGATGTCCACCAGCGCAAAGGCGAAGAGCAGCAGCAGCGGGATGGCCAGGAACACTACGAGAAAGCCCACCGCCGGAGCGGTGAGCCATCCCGGGTGCGCGCCGCCCGGCAGCCGCAGCCTCACGAGCCAAACGCTACCGCGCGAACTCCCGGTTCCACCGGTCCACGATCGCGGCGCGGCGCGGCACGACCACCGGCCAGTTCACCGTCTGGAGCCGGCGCACGTCACCGAGCGTGGTGGGAATATACTCTGCGGCCTCGGCCTGCACCGCCACCTTGACGTTGGTCGGCCCAAAGAAATAGGGCTTGGCCGCTGCCTTCGTCTGATACTCGACGCTCAGCACGCCATTGAGCAGCTCGTGCGCCAACTGCGTGTATTGGGTGCCTTTGATGATGCTGAGGAACGACACGATCGCGATGGCGCCGGGCTGCGGCTTGACGAATTTGATTGGGAGGCCCTTGCTGGCCAGGACCGCCGCCTCGGTACTCCACAATGGGCCGATGAGGATCTCCTCGCGTTCGAACAACTGCGCCAGCGCCGTCGGGTTCGGCGCGATGACGAACGGCTGCAGTTGCTTGATCGCCTGCCAGGCCGGGTCCAGATTGGCCTCGTCCCCGCCGTGAATCTTGGCGGCGGCGACGAGGAAGCCGAGCCCGAGGTTGCTGGTGGTCGACGTCAGCCCGACCTTCCCGCGGTAGGCCGGATCCCACAGGTCCTTCCACCCGGTAGGCGCCTTCGCGACTTTCTTGCTGTTGTAGGCGATGCCGATCAACGAGTAGGTCGCCGGCACCCCGTAGCCCTGGCTCTTCTCGACAAACGATTGGTGGACATGCTTGAGGTTGGGCACCAGATCAGTGTTGGTGCGCTCCAACATGCCCAGCCCGATCAGGCGCAGGTGTGGTGGCTCGCCGTTGGGCGCAAGATCCACAGGCGACGGGCGGCCGGCCGCCTGCGCGGCCTGCACACGTGAGACGTACTCGCCGGCCTCGTCCGGCACCAGGCGCACTTTAGTCCCCGGCCGTGTTCGTTCGAACGGCTCGACCAGGTAGAAGCGGTGGGGCTCCTGTGAGGGCCCCGCGTAGCTGATCATGACGATCTCGCCCGATTGACCGATGGCCTGCGACACGGGCCACATCACCGCAATCAGGCCGATGCACAGGATCCCTACGATGCCCTGTCTCATCTCGCTTCCCCCTTTTCGTTCTGGGGCGGCGGTACCTCCGCTTCCCAGACGTGTTGATGGTTGGGGCCGATGAACTTGAACAGGTTGGCGACAAACCGGAACCGGTCGCCGCGAAAGATCGCGTCGGTCGCTTCGATCGGCACGTCGCCCTCAAGGAAGGTCATCCCCTCCAGCCGGAACAGCGGCGCGCCGCGGCGTACCTGTAACAGACGCGCGACGAGCGCCGTGGCGGTCACCGGGGTGATCCACCGCTCCTCGCGATACAAGTGCAGA
>CBRGMJ010000132.1:0-5505 GCA_967797525.1 uncultured bacterium
GCCTGTATGCGCAGGAGTCATGCAAGGTCAATGAGCAGGTGTTGACGGACTACCGGGGCAACGGACACTTTGTGGCCTGCGAGGTCCAGCCGTTCAAGTCGCAGCGCAGCAAGGCCGCGGTCCTCAAGGCGCCGGCGTCTTAGCGCTCGCGCACAGCGGGTAGTTCGCTCTGAGGCCGGGGCCACAATGTCCCGGCCTTCGCATTGTCCAAATGCCACCGGAGGATTCCCGTCTGGAAACGCCAACGGTTGACGGTATGAGCCAGGCCCAACGCCGTCTGGCGGCGATCATGTTCACCGACATGGTCGGCTACAGCGCGCTGACGCAACGCAATGAGGCGCTGGCTCTTGAGCTACTGGAAGAACATCGGCGCCTTCTGCGCCCGCTGTTCGCCGAGCACGGTGGCCGCGTGATCGGCACGACAGGAGACGGGTTCCACGTCGAGTTTGGAAGCGCGCTGCAGGCCCTGCGCTCCGCGTTGGAAGCGCAGAGAGTGCTCAACGACCGCAACGCCACACTTCCAGTGGAGCGTGGGATCCGGATCCGCATCGGCATTCACGTTGGCGATGTCGTCTTCAGCGAAGGCAATGTGTACGGCGACGGGGTGAACATCGCCGCACGCCTCGAACCGCTCGCGGAGCCGGGGGGCATCTGTATCTCGCAGCAGGTCTATGATCAGGTGCATACCAAGATCGACGTCCCGCTGGCCACGATGGGCAAACCCGCGCTCAAGAATATCCAGACCCCGATCGAGGTATACCGGGTGATGCTGCCCTGGGCGGGACAACCGGGGTCGACGTCGCCGGCGACCGCCCACATGATGACGCCGGAGCCGTCCGCGCAGACACACCGGCCTGCCGCGGACAGGATGTCCATCGCCGTGCTGCCGCTGGCGAACCTGAGTCCGGACCCCGACAACGAGTACTTCAGCGACGGGCTGACCGAAGATATCCTGACGCAGCTCTCGAAGATCCGGCGGCTCAAGGTCATCTCGCGCACGTCCGCGATGCAGTACAAGAAGACGTCGAAAAACGTGCGGGAGATCGGCCGGGAGTTGAGCGTCGCGACGATCCTCGAGGGAGGCGTGCGAAAGGCCGGCAACAAGGTGCGGATCTCGGTGCAGTTGATCGATGCCGGCACCGATGAGCATTTGTGGGCCGAGACGTACGACCGCGAACTCGCCGACATCTTCGCCATCCAAAGCGACGTCGCCCGGCAGATCACGGACGCCCTGAAGGCGTATGTGTCTCCCGAGGAACGTGCGCGTATCGAGCACCAGCCCACCCACAACGTGGAGGCGTACCAGGCGTACCTGAAAGGTCTCTTCCTGTGGAATCAGCGATCAGACGCAAGTGTGAACGCTGGGATCGAGCAATTTAGGCGGGCCATCGAGCTGGATCCACGATACGCGCCGGCGCATGTCGGGCTCGCCGATTCCTATATCGTATTGGGCAACTTCGGCACCTACCGGCCGAGTGACATTTATCCCCTCACCAAAGGCGGCCGCGCTGAAGGCGCTGGAGATCGACGACACCCTGGGTCAGGCCTACGCCTCGCTGGCGCAGGTCCACATGAACTACGATTGGGACTGGCTTGGATCAGAGCGGGCCTTTCTCAAGGCGATCGAGCTCCGTCCCAGCCATGCCACCGCGCGCCACTGGTACGCGATGTACCTGTCTGCCCTCGGACGATTCGATGAGGCCATGAGGGAGATCGGGCGCGCCCGGGACCTCGACCCGCTCTCGCCCGTCATCGCCAGTAACGTTGGCGCTATCTACTTCACCGCACGCCGGTACGATGAGGCCCTGGCGGCGATCGACACGGCCATCGAGATGCATCAGGACTTTCGGACCGCATACCAGTATCGGGGGTGGGTCCTCCTTTCAAAAGGGGCATACGCCGAGGCGCTTTCCGCCCTGGTGAGAGCCGCCGAGGCTTCGGCGCGCGGACACGTCGTGATCGATGCTGCGCTGGGATTTGCGCACGCGAAACTCGGCGATCGGCAGAAGGCGCTGACGATTGCCGCCGCACTCACGGATCTTTACGAAAAGGCCTACGCGTCGGCGTATTGGATCGCCTTCCTGTACCTGGGGCTCGGCGACCGGCCGAAGGTCCTTGAGTGGTTGGAAAGGGCCTGCGACGACCGGGACGGCTGGCTTCGGGTCCTCAAGGCGGCGGCGTTCTTCGACGAAGTCCGCGACACGCCGCGGTTCCAGGGTGTGCTGAAGAGGATCGGCCGCGCCGATCTGTAGCCGCGAGCCGCCGCGCCCGCAGCCGATGCCGCTTCACACGAGGTGTTGACATGGCGATCGATCACGAGACGGTTGAACGGGTCGCCCGGCTCGCCCGCCTGGCGTTGACGGCGGAAGACCGGGAACGCTTCGCCGAGCAGATCGGCCATATCCTGGAGTATTGTGCCCGGGTCAACGACCTGCCGTTGGCCGACGTCCCCCCGACGTCACACGTCATTCCTATCACGAACGTCCTGCGTGATGATGTCGCCACTCCCTCGCTGGACCGCGATGAAGTCCTCGCCCAGGCGCCGGCGCATCAGGATGGGTTCTTCCGCGTCCCGCGCGTGCTGGAAGGCCTGTAGGGGCTGATGACCGTCTCCGGCGTCCGCGCCTTGCGCGCCGCCTACCTCGACAAGAGCCTGACACCGTCCGAGGTGGTGGACGCCGCCCTCGACCGCATCGCCCGGTACGATCGCCGCCTGCACGCCTTCCTGTACGTCGCCGCCGATCAGGCGCGGGCCGAGGCGGCCGCCTGGGACGCGCGCTACGCTCGGCCGGGCTCGAGGGATGCCCTACCGTCGCTTGCGGGAGTGCCGGTGGCCATTAAGGACAACATGTGCACGCGCGGCGTGCCGACGACCTGCGGGTCACGTATCCTGGAGGGCTGGCGGCCCCCGTACGACGCCACCGTGGTCACACGCCTGCGAGAAGCCGGCGCCATCATCATCGGGAAGACCAACCTGGATGAGTTTGCGATGGGCTCGTCGACGGAGCACTCGGCATTCGGGCCGACCCGGAACCCGTGGGATCCGTCGCGAGTGCCGGGAGGGTCCAGCGGGGGGTCAGCGGCGGCCGTCGCGGCGGGGTTTGTCCAGCTCGCGCTCGGCTCGGACACGGGGGGATCGGTGAGGCTGCCCGCGGGGTTCTGCGGCATCGTGGGATTGAAGCCGACCTACGGCCTGGTATCCCGATACGGGCTGGTGGCATTCGCCTCTTCACTCGATCAAATCGGCCCGTTCGCCGGTGACGTGACGGACTGCGCCCTGATGTTGCGCGCCATCGCGGGGAAGGACCCGCAGGATTCGACCTCGGCGGACGTGCCCGTGCCTGACTACATCGCCGCGCTCGGGGAAGGCGCCGGTGGCCTGCGCCTGGGTGTGCCCGACGAGGTCGTGGGAGCGGGTGTCGAGCCGGCGGTGGCCGAGGCGGTGCGCCACGCACTCGACGTCTTCACGGCGCAGGGCGGCCGGGTGGAGCGCATCAGTCTGCCGAGCATCGAGGCTGCCCTACCGGCGTACTATCTGATCGCGCCGGCAGAGGCCTCCTCAAACTTGGCGCGCTATGACGGCGTCCAGTATGGGTTGCGCGCGCCGTCCGAGGACCTGCACGAAATGTACGCGGAGACCCGCCGCCAAGGGTTCGGGGCCGAGGTGAAGCGGCGTATCATGCTAGGGACGTACGCGCTGTCGGCCGGCTACTACGACGCCTACTATCTCAAAGCGCAGCGTGTGCGAACGCTGGTTGCGAGGGACTTCGAGGCCGCGTTTCGCAAGGTCGACGTGGTGGTCATGCCGGTAGCGCCAACCCTTCCGTTCGCGATCGGTGAGAAGGCCGACGATCCGCTCCAGATGTATCTGTCCGACATCTT
Organism: uncultured bacterium; assembly: GCA_967797525.1. Classification (GTDB taxonomy): domain Bacteria; phylum Sysuimicrobiota; class Sysuimicrobiia; order Sysuimicrobiales; family Humicultoraceae; genus JBGPNN01. The sequence continues at coordinate 3,883 of CBRGMJ010000132.1, forward strand.
TACGATCCCGGTGAACCTCGCCGGTCTCCCCGGGCTGTCGGTGCCCTGTGGATTCGCGCGCGGCTTGCCGATCGGCATGCAGCTGGTTGGGCGGCCCTTCGACGAGTCGACGTTGTTCCGCGCGGCCTACGCCTACGAACAGGCGACACCCTGGCACGACCGACGGCCGCCGGTGGCCGCGGCCTGATCGGATCACGCGATGACAAAGGAAGCGGCGGTCGCCTACGGGACGGTGGTCGGGCTGGAAATCCACGTCCAGCTCCTGACGGTCTCGAAGATGTTCTGCGGTTGCGCGGTGAGTTTCGGCGCGTCGCCGAACACGCGGATCTGTCCGGTGTGTCTGGGCCTGCCGGGATCGCTACCGGTGCTGAACCGGCGCGCGGTTGAGTTGGGGTTGCGGACGGCCCTGGCGCTGGAGTGTCGGGCGCACCCGCGCAGCCAATTCCACAGAAAGAACTACTTCTATCCGGACATTCCAAAGAACTATCAGATCTCGCAATATGAGTACGCCGATCACGCACCGCTGGCGACCGACGGCCACCTGGACATTAGCGTCGATAGCCAGCGGCGGCGGATCCGTATCCGGCGCGTGCACCTCGAAGAAGACACCGGCCGGTTGGTGCATTCGCCCGATCAACAGGGCGGCAGCCTGGTCGACTACAATCGGTCGGGCGTGCCTTTGATGGAGATCGTCACGCACCCTGACCTTCGCGCACCGGCCGAGGCGCGCGAGTTCCTCACCGCCTTGCGCCGCTTGCTACAGTTCGCCGAGGTGAGCACGGGCCGGATGGAAGAAGGAACTCTCCGCTGCGACGCCAACGTGTCGCTGCAGCGGCCCGGCGGTCCGTTTGGGACACGCACCGAGGTCAAGAACATGAACTCGATTCGATCGGTCGAACGCGCCCTGGCGTTCGAAGTCGAGCGCCAGCGCGCCGTGTTGGGCCGCGGCGAAGTCGTCGCACAGGAAACCCGCCACTGGGATGAACGGCGCGAGGTGACCTTCGGCTCGCGCGCGAAAGAAGAGGCTCAGGACTACCGATACTTCCCCGAGCCCGATCTGGTGTCGCTGGTCGTCGACGACACCTGGCTGGCGAGGGTGCGGGCGGAGCTGCCCGAACTCCCCGCCGCCCGGCGGGACAGGTTCGTCACCGCGTACGGGCTTTCGGCGTACGATGCGGACCTGCTGACCACCGCGCCCTCTGTCGCGGCCTTCTTCGAACGCGCGGTGGCGCTGTTTCCACAGCCCAAGACGGTGGCCAACTGGGTGACGGGGGACGTCACCGCCCATCTGAATGACATCGGCGCCGAGCTGGATCAGGTCGCCCTGTCACCCGAGCGGCTGGCGGCGCTGCTGCGGCTGATCGAGGACGGGACGATCAGCGGGCGCATCGCCAAAGGGGTCCTCGTCGAGATGATCCGCGAGGACCGAGACCCGGCCGCGATCGTCGAAGGCCGCGGTCTCACGCAGATCAAGGACGAAGCGGTCCTCGGTGAGATCGTGGAGAAGATCGTCGCGGATCACCCTGGGCCCGCCGCCGACGTCAGGGCTGGCAAGAAGGCGGCCATGGGCTTCTTCATGGGTCAGATCATGAAGGCGACCGGCGGGCGGGCGAACCCTGAGAC
>CBRGMJ010000133.1:0-5485 GCA_967797525.1 uncultured bacterium
CCGGCGAAACTCCTGCGGGTCGAGTTCTTCTTCCGACCCCTCTGTCTTGCCCTCACCGTTGTCCTGCTTGTGAAGCGCGATGCCCTGCACAGCCACCTTGTCTTCGACAAAGATCGGCGCCTCGACCCGTAACGCGAGCGCGATTGCGTCGCTCGGCCGGGAGTCGATGACAAAAGACGTGCCATTCCGGGCCAGATGGATCTCGGCGAAATACGTGGAGTCACGGACGTCGCTGACGACGATCTTCGTGACCTTTGCCGCAAGCTGTTCGAGGACCGTTGTGAGGAGATCGTGCGTCATCGGCCGGGGCGGCTGGACGTTCTGCAGCCGCATCGCGATCGCCATGGCTTCCGCCTGGCCGATCCAAATGGGAAGGGCCACCGTCTCGTCCTCGTCGACCAGCAGCACCACGGGATTGTTTTGTTGATCGAGGGCTACGCGGCGGACCTTCATGATGCGCACGGCCAGCTCCCCTTTCCCACGGGTGGGCGGAACGCCTTACCGGCATTATACAACACACGTTCCCGACATGCTGCGCGACCAGTCGCGGACGGTCGGCGCGAAAGAGTTCCAGGGTTTCGGTGAGGGGTCCGCGAAAACGTCTGCGGAGGCCGATGTGGACAACACCACCCGGCTCGACGCCACAGCCCAGGCCCAGCTGGTTCGCGAGAAGCAGATCACAGCACGACAGCTGGTCGATGCGGCGATCGGCAGCATCGAGCGCTTGAATCCGCGTCTCAATGCCGTCGTCACGGCCTGCTTCGAGCGTGCGCGAGAGCAGGCCGCTCGCCCGCGTGCTGATGGTCCGTTTGCCGGCGTGCCCACGCTCGTCAAGGATCTCACCGCGTTTGAAGGCACGCGGCTGACGTTTGGGTCCGCGTGTTTCAGGGACTACGTGGCCCCGTACTCGCACGAGGTCGTCCGGCGGCTCGAGCGGGCGGGGTTCATCGTCCTGGGGAAGACCAACACGCCGGAGTTCGGCATTCTGCCCACCACCGAGCCGCGGTTGCACGGGCCGACCCGCAATCCGTGGAATCTGGCCTACTCGGCCGGTGGCTCGAGCGGCGGCGCCGCCGCCGCCGTGGCCGCGGGGATGGTGCCCGTGGCGCACGCGAGCGACGGCGGCGGGTCGATTCGCATCCCGGCGTCGGCCTGCGGTCTCTTCGGCATGAAGATCAGCCGCGGGCGGAACCCGGAGTTCCCCGAGCCGAGCTGGCATGGGTTCAGCGTCCAGCACTGCGTGAGCCGGTCGGTACGTGACAGCGCCGCCGTGCTCGATGTGACCCAGGGCCCCACGCCGGGCGACCGCTGGTGGGCCCCGCCCCCGGCCCGCCCGTATCTGCAGGAAGTGGGTGCGCCGCCGGGACGGCTCCGCATCGCGTTCACCACAACGGACTTCCTCGGCCGGCGGGCGCATGCAGAGTGCGTCGCCGCCGTGGAGACGACCGCGCGGTTGTGCGAGTCGCTCGGACATCACGTCGAGGAAGCGGCACCGGAGATCGATGGGAACCGCCTCACGGAAGCGTTCCTATTCCTTTGGGGCGTGGGGGTGGCGGCGTCGATGAAGGAAGCCGCTCGACTCATGGGGCAGACGGCGGGCCTCGACGTGTTCGAACCGATCACCCGAGGGTTCGCCGGGCTCGCGGTCAATCGCGAGCCGGCCGACGTCGGATTGGCGTGGCGCCCGCTGCTGCAGATCGGTTACGTCATGGCCCGGTTTTTGCAGACATACGATCTCCTGCTGACCCCGGTCCTGGCGCGCCCGCCGGTTCCTCTTGGGACGATCTCACAGGAGATGCCGTTCGACGCCCTCGTCGCCTTGCTGGTCGAGTACGTGGCGTACACGCCCATCGCCAACGTGACCGGGCAACCCGCGATGTCTGTGCCGCTGTCCTGGACGCGTGACGGCCTCCCCGTCGGAAGCCACTTCACCGGCCGGTTCGGTGATGAGGCCATCTTGTTCCGCCTGGCGGCACAGCTCGAGCAGGCGCGACCCTGGGTGGAGCGCTGGCCGTCAGCCGTCTCAGTCACAGCACATCAGGGATAGAACATCGAGGGATTTGTTCTTCTTCCGCCGAACCCCCGCACAGGCGGTGATCGGTAGGCGGAGATGGAGGTAGGCCGTGATATTCTGGATACTCGGTTTTGTCGCTCTGGTCGTACTCTGGCTCATCATGACCTACAACAGTCTGGTCGTGCTGCGCAATCGTATCGACAATGCCTGGTCGCAGATCGATGTGCAGCTCCGACGGCGCTACGACTTGATTCCGAATCTGATCGAAACCGTCAAGGGGTATGCGGCCCATGAAAAGGAACTGTTCGAGCGCGTGACGCAGGCGCGCGCGAACGCGATCGCCGCGGGGTCGGTGGGGGAGCAGGGTAAGGCGGAGAACATGCTCACCCAGGCCCTGCGGAGCGTCTTCGCCGTCGCGGAGAACTACCCGCAACTGCGCGCTACCGAGAACTTCCAGCAACTGCAGGAGGAGCTGAGCGGTACCGAGAGCAAGATCGCGTTTGCCCGCCAGTTTTACAACGACACCGTGCTGCGCTACAACAACGCCCGCCAGACGTTTCCAGCGGCACTCATCGCCAACCAGTTCGGGTTCGGCTCACGCGAATATTTCGAGATGGAAGAAGCCGCTCGGGAGCCGGTCAAGGTCAAGTTCTAGCCGGTCAGGTCACCGAATATCGGGGGCGCTCACCGGTCAACACTCGACCGGCCTCTTCGGCTGCCCGCGTCCTGAGATCGACAATAGACTCTGCCGACAACCACGCAATGTGTGGTGTTGGCCAGACCTGGGGCATCGCCACCAGACCGTCAAGCGGCGGCGGCTCTGCCGCGAAGACGTCGAGTCCGGCGCCGGCGAGCCGCCCTTCGGCGAGGGCGGCTGCGAGCGCAGCCTCCTCAACAATGTCGCCGCGGCTGCAGTTGACGAGCACGGCGCCGTGTTTCATCAGGCGAAATTCCCTCGCGCCCAACATCCCTTTGGTACCGGACGCCGACGGCACATGCAACGTGATGAAGTCGCTTTCGGCAAGCAGTGTGTCCAGCGGCACTTTATGGGCGCCGAGCGGTTTGAGGCGCTCGGCGTCGACCACGGGATCGGACGCAAGCACTTGGCCCCAGATCGCCGACGCCCGGGCGATGACGGCCTGTCCGATTCTCCCGGCCCCCACGACACCCAGCGTCGTCTGGCTGAGCCTCCGGAGTCGCACGGTGGGGAGGGCCGTACCCCACTGGCCGGCCCGCAAGGCCGCGGGCCACACATCCAGACGGCGGGCGAAGACCATCAATAGGGCGATCGTGTGGTTGGCGACTTCCTCGATGCTGTAGTCCGGGACGTTGCAAACGACAATCCCGCGTTGCGCGGCCGCCGCCACGTCCACGTTGTCGACTCCGACACCGTAGCGGACGATCGCGCGGCACCGGGAGAGCCGGCGGATCGCGTCCGCATCCAGGGCGAACCCCGTGCCGAGCAGGACGCCCTGAGCGTCCACTGCAGCCGCAAGGGCAGCCTCCCTGGCGAGCGGACCCAACCAGGCGGTCTCAATGCCCAGAGGCCCAAGCACCGCGGCTTCGATCGTGGCGTCGGGGAACCGATGCCCCATCGTGACCACACGCAAAGCGGGCGTCACCGATGTGTCGTGCTGGCTTTCGCCCGGTTCGCCTCGGCCTCGGCGATGAACTCCGCGACGTAGGCAAAGTGTTCGCGCATGGCGCGCCGGGCGGCGGCCACATCCCGGTTCTTGATCGCCTCCAGGATGGGTTTGTGAAACCCGATCGATCGGCGTGACGCGTTGCGTGCCATGGCCCCCAACCGCCGTGCTTCGCGCATGAGTGTGACGTAGGGCTCGAGCACGAGCGGAAACAGCGGGTTGTGCGCCGCCTTGGCCAGGGCCCGATGGAACTCAAAATCGTACTCCACGTACTCAAGCGGCGAGTCGAACGAGGCGGACATGTGCTGAAATAAGTCCGTCAGCGTCTTGAGGTCCTCTTCCGTTCGCCGCTCCGCCGCCAATCCGGAAAATTCGACCTCCAGGATGCTGCGAAGTTCGTGCAATGACCAGATGGGGCTCTCTTGAATCTTGAGGAATCGGACGACAGAATCGGCGACGCTGTCCGCTGACGGCCTCACCACCATGACGCCGCGGCCATGTTGCACTTCGACGAGTCCTCGCAGTTCCAGTGCCTTCGTGGCTTCGCGGATCACGGTACGGCTCACGCCAAACTGCTCTGCCATGATGCGCTCCGCCGGCAGCATATCGCCCGCTTTGAGCTCCCCCGCGATGATCCGCTCCTCGATCTGCCGGACCACTTCCAGGAAGAGGCGTTCGTTTGTCTTGACGCGCTGAAAAGACGGCCGCTCGACATCTGCTCTGGACACTGTGGAAGGAACCTTCACAACAATCACCTCATTCTGCCGGTTTCGGAGTTGCCGGGCTCGGGTGTCAAAATGACGCGGAGGGCATTTTCCAACCGGTCGATCATGAGCGAGAATCCCCGGCCGGCTTCGTCCAGCGACAAACGGTGGGTGACCAACGGTTCAACCCGCACCCTCCGTTGCGCCAGCAGCGTGACGGCCTCCTGATAGTGGGCGCCTGCCGCTCCGCGCGAACCGACAATCGTGAGTTCGCGCGCGTACAATGGGTATCCAGGGACGCCCCGCAGATCCGCGGTGATAATGCCATAGGCGACAATCGTGCCACCGGTCCGGGTTATGGCCATCGCCTGCGCCAGACCCTCGGGTGTGCCCGACGCCTCAAAGACGGTGTCGAACGCGTCGCCCTCCGCGGCCGCGAGCCAGCGGTCGATCTCGGACGACCGCACGTTCACGGTGGTATGCGCACCCAGCGTCCGCGCCAGCGTGAGCCGCTCGGGCCGTGTGCCAAAGACCACTGCGTCGCGGACGCCCCGCGTGAGACAGACTTGGAGCAACAGCAGACCGGCGTGCCCCGGGCCCACGATGGCTGTACGTCTATCGCGCAGATCGCCGGCGCGCGTCGCAGCGCGCACCGCCGTCGCCAGCGTCACCATCGACTGCGCCGCCGTAGCGCTGACTCCTTCGGGCAGTGGGTAGACACTCGTGGCGCTCACAGCGACCGCGTCGGCGAAGCACCCGTCGATGGTGCGGCCCAGGAGCACCCGGGACTGGCAGCGATCGGCGCGGCCGCCGCGGCAGTTCGAACATTCGCCGCACGCCCATCCACCTTGCGCCAGGACCCGGTCGGCGACCTTGAAGTTCGTCACCCCGGCGCCGACGGCGAGCACACGCCCGGCGAACTCGTGGCCCAGCACAATCGGCAGCGTCGCCGGATGATCGCCTTGGTACACCGCCACGTCGGTTCCGCAGATTCCCGCTGCCTCCACGGCCACCACGACCCATCCGGGGCGCGCCTCGGGCAGCGGGCGCTCGTCGATGCGCAGGTCTTCGGGGCGATGCAAGACCGCCGCTTTCATCACCGGCACCTGGTAACCACTCTGCCA
>CBRGMJ010000134.1:0-5464 GCA_967797525.1 uncultured bacterium
GGTTGCTGCCGAAGGTCACCAAGTTCGTTGAGCAGATGACCGCTGGCACCGGGGCTGGCGGCAGGTTCGTCGAGAAGCTGAAGGAGATCGCCGACAAGTTCGCGCCGATCGTCAAGTTCCTCAAGGACCACCCGAGGCTGATCGCGATCGCTGTCACCGCATGGGTGGCCTACCGGGTGGCCGCACTCGCCGCGCTCGCCGTCACGCGACTCAAGCTGATCGGGATGTTCTTCGGGCTCGCCCCAAAGGCTGCCGCTGGTGGCGCAGAGGCCGGCGCGGCGTATGGCACGGCGTTCAATGCTGCCGCCGGCGGAGGCATCAAACGATTCCCATGGGGCACCGTCGGCAAGGTCGCAGGCAGGGTCACGGTCGTCGCGATGATGGCCGAGGTCGCCAACGCGCTGAACGTCAAGGACCCGCTGAAGGGCATTTTCGGTTGGGCGGACAAGCTTGGGCAGAACATCGGCGGGGCGATCGCCGGACTACTCGGCACCGACGTCGCGCGGCCAACCGTGACAGCGCCAGCGGGACCGCGTGGCCCAGCCACACCAGGCGTTGTGATGCCAGCCGGGCCACGCGGCCCAGCCCGCGGCACCTACAGCAAGAGCCAGCTCGAGCAGTTGTGGATCAGGGCGGGCGGCGACCCCAAGGTGGCGAACACGGCTGCGGCGATCGCGCTCGCCGAATCCGGTGGTCGCGCCGGCGTGCGCAACAGCATCGGCGCCACAGGGCTGTGGCAGATCTACAACGGTCCGAACACGAGCCGGTCGCTGCTGGACCCGATGGCCAATGCGCGCGCCGCCGTCGCCAAATACCAGGCGGCTCACGGGTTCACCCCGTGGACGACCTACACCGGTGCCGACACCGGCCCGGGCGGCACCCCGGGTCCTGCGACCTACCTGAACTACATGGGCGGCGACAGTGGCGCTGGAAGCCTGCCGACATCCGTGTCGCTGGGCCCGCCGCAGAAGTACGTCGGCCACAAGCGTTACGGCGCCGGAGGGGTCATCGAGACGTGGCGCCCATCGGTCAAGCGGTACATGACCGACGAGGACTGGACCGCCTACCGCGACACCCACACCACCAGCAGGCGGGCTCGACCGAAGCCGACGCCCATCACAATGCTCGACAAGCTCGAGGGCGGTGCCGCCGCGGCGGCGCTCACCGGCAACCTGAGCGACGACATCCGCAACGCGCATGCCCAGGTGCGCTACTGGGAGAAACGGCTCAGCATGTCCAAGAAGTCGGGTAACGCTCGGCGTATCAAGGTGGCCGCGGACGGACTCAAAGCGGCCCGGGATCTCCTCAAGAGCCTGCACGACAGGCGCACCGCCGCCGCGAGGGCGAAGAGTGATCGTGCCAGCCAACGCGCCGCCGATGCGGCTGGCCGCGAGCTCGAAGACCTCCAGTTCGGAACCGATGTCGCCGGGGACACCGAGGGCACTGCTGATGACATCGCCGCCCAACAGAAGATCGTGGGCTACTGGAACAGCCAGCTCGCGGCGGCACAGGCCCGCGGCGACAAGGCCGGTATCCGCGACGCTCAGGTCGGATTGCGCGGTGCCGCCCTCGATCTGAGCCGCGCGCAGAACGCCGCGAAGCAAGCGGAGACCGAAGCAGCCAAGCGATTGGCCGACGAGATGAAAGCACTGCGGGAATCCATTGATCGCCAAAACGACTTTGCTACCAGCGTTGCGAACATCACCAGCCGCGAGGCCGTCCGTGCGCTCGCGGGCGTCATGTCCGGCGAGATCGTCGGGTTCGGCTACGCCCCGCGCGCAGCATCCGCCGGGTCCGGTGTAGGCGCGAGATACTAGATGGCTGCCGAGGTCTGGACCCTGGACGGCCTCGCGCTCAACGACGCGTCCAGTTTCGTGCTGCGCGGCGTGGACTGCCCACCGCCACCCAAACGCCCAGAGTGGATCGCCGGCGCCGACGCCGACGGCGCCGCCCTCGTGCGCGACCCGCTGCACGAGAACCGAACGATCGAGCTCAAGATCCGGGTGATGCCGCAGGCCAGCATGGACCTCGCGCTCGCGAAGATCGGTCTGATCGTCGACAAGCTCGAGGAGTCCGAAAAGCAGCCCGACGGGCTCGCGCTGGTATGGACGCCGCAGAACGCCACCAAGACCCTCACGTTCTACGTGCTGTCCGGGGAGATCACCGGCATGCCGATCACCCCGTTCGGTGACGATCGCGGCTGGCTGCGCAACTATCCGACGCTGACGGTCAGGGTCGTGTGCAAGCCGTTCGGGTACGGCACTCAGGTGACCGGGGCGACCGCCACGTCGAGCAACCCGATCGTCACCGTCAACCAGACAGACGTTACCGGGGATGTGCCCGCCGAGGGCCGCCTGGTCGTCACCGACATGGCGACCCAGAACCGTCGCCATGTCGAGTGGGGCTTGGAGTGGCGGTATCAGAGTGCGTTGAGCCTGATCGTCGACAGCGACGACATGGTGACCACCGGGTTCTCCGGCACCCAGGCCACCAAGAGCGGCGCGTATGACCCCAACGCGACCGGCAACAACGTCATCACCGCCACGCTCGCCACCCAGCCCGTCGCGGTGTGCGGCACCGGCAACCTCGGTCATGTCGGCACGTTCCGCGTGAAATGCCGCCTGGACCGGGTCGCCGGCGGCGACGTGTATCTGCGCCTGGCGTGGCAAGAGGGGGACGGCCCCTTCCAGGTCAGCCCGTGGGCGTTCGTCGCACTCAACAACCAGTGGAACGAGGTTGATCTCGGGCTCATCACGATCCCCGAGAAGAAGCTGGGCACCCAACGCTGGACCGGACGCATCGAGGGGTACTCCACGACCGCCGGCGACACGATCAACGTCGACTACCTGACATTGATTCCGGCCGCCGAGGGGTACGGCAAGGCGCGCGGCTCCTACAGCTACCAGTCCGGCGCGATGGTCGCGCGCGACGAGTTCACGAGCACCACCGCCGGCAACAACCTCAACGCGCGCACGGCCCCGCTGGGCGGTAGCTGGGCGACGTCCGGCACCACCACGGACTTCACGTTCTTCGACGACGCGTTCGGCGGCGAAGGAGTACAACGCGCGACGTCGGGTGACACGGGCAGCGGCCGGTTCGCTGTCCTGGGGTCAACGACGTACACCGACACCGAGGTTGGCGGCATCATCTCGTTCAGCGGCGGCACGTCGCTGAGCGCCGCCCAGCTCGCGGTGGTCGCCCGCTACGTCGACTCGAGCAATTGGCTGGAGGCGCGGCTGAACCCGAAGGATCTGCCGGGCCGCGTGTTCGCGATCTACGAAACGATCGCCGGCACCACCAGCGCGCTGGCGAGCGTGCAGCTGAACGGTCTGGTTCCTGGGGCGTGGTATGCGATCCGGATCGTGGTGTTCGCGTCCGGGTCGATGATCGCCACGCTGAAGGACGCTGCCGGTAACACGCTGGCGCAGCTCACGGCAACCTCGTCCAACGCGGCGACCGGAGGGACGCTCGCGTCCGGGAAGGTGGGGTTGCGTGACCACAGCGGCGCGTCTGCGGCATCCACCCGCCAGTACGACAACTTCTACGCCAGCATCCCGCCCGCCGAACCGATCACCTGCTACAGCGGACGCACCATCGAGTTTCGCCACGACGACCCGCTGCGCCAAGACTCGACGGGCACCTATTACGGCGCGCCACCGTCGTATCGCGGCAGCCGGTTTCTGCTGCCGCCGGCCGGCGACGAGAACCGCACCTCCCGGGTGGTCGTCAAGGCGCGCCGCAACGACGTCGACACCCAATCGGACGGCAACGTCGCCGACTCCACCAAGGTGGAATTATTTTTTACGCCTAGATTTTTGGCGATACCTCGTTAGTCGATGAGCCGCCCACCTCTCGACTTGACGGTGGAGATCACCGCGCCGGATGGCACGCAGCGCAGGTGGGCGTCCCACCTGTTCGCCCAAGACCGCCCGTCGGGCATCGTGTTCACGACCGCGCGGTTCGACGGGTTCAAAACCGCCGGGTGCAGCCTGCCGCGCCGCATCGACCAGGATTTCCCCGACCTCAACCTGTTCGACGACCTGGCGCTGATCGGGGCGGACGGCACTATCGCGTTCGAGGGGCGCGTCGCCGCCCTGCCGCGAACCATGGACTCCGGGCACAGCGTCAACGTCCAGGCGGTCGGGCACATGGCTCACGCCAAGGACCGCCGGTTGCAGGAGATCATCGTCGACCGCGACCTGTCGCGGTGGGGGCCCCAGAGCGTCGCGGACACGCTCGCCAACTACGGGGCCTACAAGATTGCGTCGCCCGAAGTGCGGCCTGACAGCGCACAGTCCTCGCTGGTGACCGCGACCACGGGCGCGTGGACGGCTACCAGCAAAGGCAAAGCGGTCGCGGTCTACGACGCCCAAGGCGTGCCGATCGGGTCGCTGTACTACGCGTGGAACAAGAGCGCCACGGTCAGCTCGACGGACACCGATTGGCACTGGGATGCCGTCCTGGCCGTCGACGATATCTATACCAGCATGGACTCCAGCGGCGAGCTGCGCGCCGCCGGCCCGGGAACCGGCACGCTGACCGCCACTACCGCCGACCGCACCTATGCGACGGTCGAGATGCGCTACGGCATCGCCGGTGGCGTCGCGGGCGAGGAGTACGCCATTTATTGGACGTGCCTGGCCGTGTACGGCAATCACGGCCTCACCAAACGCGGGACCGCGGACGCCACGACCGCCCAGGGGTTCTACGCCTCGGACGTCATCAGCTACCTGGCGGGCAAGTACTGCCCGCGGCTCAACACATCCGGTGTGCAGGCCACGTCCTATCCGATCGGGCAGCTCGCGTTCCTCGACCCGGTAACCCCATATGACGCGTTTCTGGTGTGCAACGCCCCGCACCTTTGGGGCCTGGAGGTGTGGGAGAACCGCACGCTGCACTACGGCCCCGTGGACCTCACCCAAGCCGACTGGCAGGTGCGTCTCACCGACCCCGGTGTCAGCGTCGATCTGCAGGGCGACAGCGTCGACGATCTCGCCAACGGCATATGCGTCACGTTTCAGGACGTGCGCAAGGGCCGCCAGCGCCGTTTGACCCCGGACGGCCACCCGAACGAGCTGAAAGACACGGCGGTCGCCAACCCGGTCAACCGGGCCGGACTGCAGGTCTGGAAAGAGATCGTGCTGTCGGTGCCCACCACGCAGGACGACGCGTTGCAGTTCGGCCTGGTGGCACTGGCGGAAAACAACGCGCCGCAGGCCCCGGGGTCGATCACGTTCCGCGGCCACATCCGTGACGCCGCCGGGCACTGGCGTCAGGGGTGGCTGCCGCGCGCCGGCCAGACGATCCAGATCACCGACCATCCCAACGACCGGCCGCGGCTGATCACCGAAACGTCGTGGGACCATGATTCCAAAACAGCCCGGGTCGCGGTGGAGGGGATGCCAAAACGCCTGGACGCGGTGCTGGACAGGATCGGCACGGCGCTCACCACCGCCGGCATCAC
>CBRGMJ010000135.1:0-5459 GCA_967797525.1 uncultured bacterium
GTGGCGTTCACCAGGAACACCTGGCCGGGTTTGGGATCGATGGGAGCCACCTCACGGCGCATCCGCCGGGACTGAATCGCCTTCACAAAGGCCGGACCCTGCCGGTCCGCCGGGTAGGTCGAATTGTGGTGTGTCGGAAAGACCGAGTGCAGGTTCGGGTTGTCGGTCATCAGGAACTCGGTGGCGATCGCCGCCTCCTCGGGATACATCCCGGATCCGATCCCCAGCAATGCTACGTGTGGTTTGTACAGGCGCCCGTACAACTGCATGTCCATCGTCAACGCGGCGCTCATCGAGTGATAGACGCTCACCCCGTTCTCCATGGTGACGATGAAGCCAAGCGATGGACCGCCGTAGACCGCGGGGCCCGGTCCGACGAAGGCGCCCGACCCGTGGATCGCGTTGACCACCTGGATCTTGATGCCCTCGACCTCAAACCGGCTGCCGGGGTTCGCGCGCAGGAGTTTGGTCGTATCCGCGCCTCGTGACACCATCCAGTTCGCCAGTTCGAAGGTCGTGATGATCGGGGCGCCCGTTTTCCTATGGACCTCGATCGCGTGACCCATGTCATCGCCGTGTCCGGCCGGGACCAGGATCACCGTCGCAGTCTCGATGTTCTCGAGCGTCACGGGCGACTCGCGGTTCCCTCCGCCGGTCTGCGCGTCACGCAGCCACGGACTGAAGAGGATGATCTTCCCTTTGGGCGACGTGAGACGGTAGTTCATCCAGCTCAGCCACTCCAGCTGTGCCGGCGAGTCGGGTGTCTGCGCCTGCGCTGCAGATGGTTGGAGCACCCCGTGCACCCAGCGCGAGGCCGCACCTGGCGCGTCCGGATGCATCACGGTCGTGACGAGCAGCGCGGTCGCCACGACGGCCCAGACGAGTAGCGCGTGGAGTCGATTCATAGGTCCCCTCCCTGTGAGATGTTGCCGCGTATCTTAGCCCGGCGCACAACGAATCCTCTTCGCATGTTTCCACGCGTTACAGTTTCGTTACGCCATTGGCCCGGCAGGGGCGATGTCGAGAACGCAGAAAGACGCGACATGATGCGACATCGTCTTCGAGCGCTGCTGTTTGACATGGACGGCGTGTTGTACCGTGGCCGACGCGCGCTGCCGGGTGCACGGGTCCTGATCGGCGCGCTGCAGCGGGAGCGTGTGCCGTTCGCACTGGTGACCAACAACAGCACGCGCTCCCCGCATCAGTATGTCCGCCACCTGGCCGCGATGGGCATGCGGGTGCCCGCCGACCAGATCGTCACGTCGTCGGTCGGCACGGCCACATACCTGCGGACAATGCTGCGCCCGCGGTCACGCGTGCTCGTGGTGGGCGAGCCGGCGTTGCGCAGGGCGGTCAGCAACGCTGGATTCGATCTGTCGTGGGGCCATGCGGCCGCCGTGGTCGTCGGGCTCGACCGCCGGGTCACCTACAAGAAACTGGCGCTAGCCCTCGCGGCGCTCAACCGAGGGGCGGCGTTTGTCGCCACCAACCCGGACCCCATGCTACCGACCGAAGCCGGGCTGCTTCCGGGCGCCGGGTCGATCGTCGCGGCGTTGAGGTACGCGAGCGGTCGCGAACCGGTCGTCATCGGCAAACCCGACCCCCGGCTGCTGCGAGAAGCGATGATGAGGACCGGGACGCGACCTGAGCACACGGCGATGGTCGGTGATCAGCGTTCTACGGACATCGCGGCCGGCCGGGCGGCCGGAGTGTTTACGATCCTGGTGATGACCGGCGTAGACGCGAACCGGCGTGCGGGACGCGGTGAACCCCGTCCCGACCTGACCGTACAGACCCTCGTCGATCTGCGTCAGTGGCTCGCCGGCAAACTCGCGTTGGCGTCTACGCGAGCTGCAACCCGCTGACGCGAAGCGGGCGGATCACGACCGTGACGCGGTCCTCAGGCGTATTCCCGGCAGCATAGCGGTACGGCTTGCCGGTGTACCGCATCGACAGCCGATCGATATCACGCGCGCCGCTCTCGTGATCAAAACGCACTGCCTTCCCCTGGACCTGTACGTACCGGTACACATTCTGCGGGTCGACGACCGTCAGCGCGAGGTACGGGTTGGCTTCGAGGTTCTGAAGCTTGACGCGGCCCCGGCTGGTATTGACCACGATGTGGTCGCCGTCCACCAGGTACCAGATGGGCGTCGCCTGCGAGCGCCCGCGGGCGGACGTCGTGGCCAGGACGGCGGTGTACGGATGATTCAGAAATGCGCGGACGGCGTCATCGAGCCGCATGCCACACCTCCAGCCAACCCGTCGTCTGCGGCACATAACGCCGCAGACCCGGCTCCTTCTTCCCGCGGCAGGAGACCCTACGGGGTCGCCGAACCCGCATGACCATGCCGCAGCCGCTCACGCAACCCACCATCGCACCGCCGCGGCAGGCCGTGACCCGAGCCGCCATCATGGGGCTTGGTATGCACGTGCCGCCGCGCATCCTCACCAATCACGATCTCGAGGCGATGGTCGCGACAACCGACGCCTGGATCCTGGAGCGGACAGGGATCCGGACACGTCACATCGCGGAAGACCATGAGGCCGCGTCCGACATGGCGGTCCCGGCATCGCTCGCAGCGCTGCAGGATGCCAACCTCCGGCCCGAAGACCTCGACCTCATCATTTGCGCTACGACCACGCCGGACATGATCTTCCCGGCGACGGCCTGCCTGGTCCAAGACCGCATCGGCGCCAAGCGGGCCGGGGCGTTTGACCTGCTCGCCGCGTGCTCATCATTTGTGTACGGGGTGATCTCAGGCGCTCAGGCGATTGGGTCAGGCATCGCCCGCCACGTGCTCGTCGTGGGCGCCGAGGTACTGACAAAGTTAGTCGATTGGCAGGATCGCTCGACCTGCGTGCTCATCGGCGACGGCGCGGGCGCCGTCGTCATGGGGCCGGCGCGCAATGGTGGAGTTCGATCGGTCGTGATTGGCGCGGATGGCTCGGCCGGCGACCTGCTGAAGCTGCCTGCGGGCGGCAGCCGCATCCCCATCAGCCAGGCCGCCATCGACCAAAACTTGCACCGGGCGCGCATGGATGGGCAGGCGGTGTTCAAACTCGCGGTCCGTGTCGTTCCGGATGCCATTCGCAAGGCAGTAGACCGGGCAGGGCTGACGCTGGACGATATCGCGTGCATCGTCCCGCACCAGGCGAATCGCCGGATCCTGGAAGCGATTGCCAGGGCGATGAACCTGCCGTTCGACCGGTTCGTGAGCACCATCGAGACCTACGGCAACACCTCAGCGGCTTCCGTCCCGATCTCGATCTGGGAAGCCGTGCGTGCCGGCCGCATCCGCGAAGGCGATCACGTCGTGCTGGCGGCGTTTGGTGGCGGGTTCACCTGGGCCACGTGCGTCATCACCTGGGGACGCTAAGATCCTACCCGCAACGACGGCAGCTACGGGATCTTGTAGCTGACGAGCTCGGTCCAGCCGCTGATCTTCTGGTCGCCCCGGTAGCCCTTCCGCTCGCTGCGGACCGCCCCGACGCCCGGCGCGTACCACGTGTACGTCTTGATTTCCATGTTCTCGCCGGACGTGATCGTTTCCAGCTTCCATCCTTTGTCCTGGGTGGCGCCAACTTTGATTGTTTCCTCTGCGAGCCACTTCGACGCCAGCTTGACCTCAAACGTTGACTCCTCAGGCGCCCAGGACCATGTCTGCCCTGACTTCGGCGGCAGTTTCAGCAGCGCCCGCGGCGGCTTGAGGGTCGTGAGATCGCCGCGAAACGTCGTTTCAATGACGAGGATCTCGGTCGCGGTGCCCAGGTAACAGTTGCGCTCGGTCCGCTCGCGCCCCTGCTGCGTGAACTTTCGCTCGATCACCATGCACCGCACGCTGCCGACGGTCTTTGGCCCCGTCACCTTCGAGGTTGAGATCGTACCGTCGTCGTTCTTCCGGGTCCACTCGGCGTTGACAGCGAGCGGGAAGAGCGAGGGCGCCGCTGGTCCGGCGGCGACGGGTCCCGCCGCGATGAGCGCCAGGACCACCACGACCAGACTTGCACGCAGCATCACCAGCATGATTGCCTCCCTGGGCGCGAATGCCTTCGACGTGAGGACCTTCGAACCGTTTCGCTGAACCCTACACGCTCCCTGCACCGCTGATCACCGCGCCGTCGGCGGCGCCACGACCGCCAAGACGTGGTTGGTGAGGTACCGGCGCGCCACGCGGAGTACGTCCTCGGGTGTCACCCGGGTAATGAGCTCGGGAAACAGCGCATCGAACTCGTATCCCACGCCGAGCATCTCGTACCATCCCAGATAGAACGCCTGGGCTTCGAGGCTCTCATGGGCCAACGCATTGCGGCCGACGACCCCGCGCCGCGCCTTCTCCACCTCGTCCGCCGGCGGTGCTTCGGCGCGCAGACGTTCAACCTGCCCGAGCATCTCGGCGACGACGGCCGTCATCGCCGACGGCGCGGTGCCCGCCGAGAGGCGAACATATCCGGGCCCGGCGCGGATCGGCAACGTCGACCCGACCTGGTAGGCCAGTCCACGTTTCTCGCGGATCTCCACGAAAAGGCGCGATGACTGGCCTTCGCCAAGAATCGCGTTGAGGACACGTAGCGCCGGAAAATCCCGGTGACCTACCGGCACGGTCAGGTAGCCCAGCGCGATCCATGCCGCGGAGATCGCGCGTGTCTGTCTGATCTCTTGCGGGGCCTGCGGCGCGGGGGCCAGCGCCCGCTCAACTGCTCGCAGCCATCCGGTCCGGCGAGGCGGCGGATCCGCCCGCAGGCCGGCAAAAGCCCGCCGCACTTTACTTAGAGCGACGTCAGGCGCGATATTCCCAGCGACCACGAGAACAATATTTGGAGCCGTAAAGTAGCCGCGGTAGAACGAGATCAGGTCGTCACGGGTCAGCGACCCTACCGACTCCGCGGTACCGAAGACCGACTGCGCGTACGAGTGATACGGGTACAACGTCGCGTTGAACAGGTCGATCGCCTCCTGCAACGGCTGGTCACTGTTCTGCGCGATGCGTGACAGGCTCACGCGGCGCTGCGTCTCCACGTCCTGCGGATCGAACCGGGCATCGGTCACCAGATCGGCGATGAGGTTCATCCCCGCATCCACGTGCCGGCTCGTGGTGATCGTATAGAGCGACGTGAAGTCGGCGGCGGTCCCTCCCCCAAGTTGCCCGCCGACCGATTCGAGCGCCTCGGCAATCTCAGCGCCGCTCTGGCGACCGGTGCCCCGCAACACCATGGCTCGGACGAAGAAGGTGATCCCCGCCTGGCGCGACTCTTCCACCCGCGGGCCCGCGCGGACGACGGCCTCCGTGACCACCAAGTCGCTCTGCGAGTTCTCCGTGATGATGACGGTCAAGCCATTGTCCAGCACGTGGCGGTTGACGCCAGGGCGAGACGCGGCCGTGGAGGACTGCGGCAGGATCAGCAGCCCCGCGGCGATCAGGACCGCGATCAGTCGCCGCACCTAGCGGCTCCTCGGC